>CANJAW010000135.1:0-7559 GCA_947472215.1 Chitinophagaceae bacterium | reverse complement strand
TGCTACTTCTACTCCAAGATAGATGAGATATAAAAACATAGCCAAAAATACAGAGACCTTACTAACACTATTGCCCGCAATCAACCTATAAACAATAACAGCTGTGATAGTCACAAACATTTTAATTAGCATACCCCCCATTACGCTTCTGATAAAAACGTTGGGATTGCTTTTTCCCAATGCCTTTCGTTGCATAAAAAAAGCTACTAAACTTAATAAAAAGAAAATGTCATTGGCAAAGAACAACACATAGAAATCAATCCCCCATTTTACTTCAATTGCTCTTGCTGCATACAATGTTAAATTAGTAAGGACAAATACTATCAGCAGCGGTAAAATGATTTTATTTTGTGGACTCATGTACCCGCAAAGGTATTTTAAAGATTATTGATTCACCACATTACTCAATTCTTTATTTAATCCAACCACATTTGCACCGGTATGGCAACTTCCATTAAATCGGGCAGTTGGTTCTATTTGTAATTTTCCTGCAAAAATATCGCCCTGTACATCACATTTACCCATTAATTGAAGTAATTCCTGAATTTTTAGTTTTCCTTTTACCCTACCAAGTATATCTGCCTGAAGGCCATGGATATCCCCCTCAACAACCCCTTCAGCTCCTATAAAAACTTTTGCCTTTGCAAAAAGATTGCCACTAAGTTTACCGTCAATACGAATATCTCCTTCACTTTTAATATCCCCAGTAATTAGCGCTCCAGCACCAATAATAGTAGTACTCGCAGTTGAAATTTCTGTTGTTGACAAACTGAATTTTGATTTAAACATAGGAAATTATTTTAATGATAAATAGAAGAATAAGCAGATTTTATATATAATTATTCATTAATATTATCTACTTTCGGTAAATCAAGTTTATTGGTATCCAACACGGAAATTTTGCCATCCAACACCTTTTGTAAGTTATCAAAATACTGCTGCCTAAATTTAAGTACATTTTCGATAGAATCAGTTCGTATTTTTAGTTGACGAAATTCCCTTACCTGTCTGGCATCACCGTACCCTACCCCTGGAAGATAATATTTGATGGGGGTAAAAACGATTAAAGCCACCGTTAAAACAGTCAACATGACAAATAGGCTACTTAAAACAATATATACGCTAAGGCGACTTAACCTAAATTTGACTACTTCTTCGTAAGTATCCTCATTCATTACCACTAAACGGTAACGGTTTCTTAAACGTTTTAGTGTGCTGTTGGCATCTATTTTGCCCATAGTTTATTATTGGATGTTAAAAATAAGGAACCTAACGGCATTATCACTACTAATTCCCAAAAATATCCGATATTTAACCGCTTTATTTTAATCATTGATATACATGTTGAAAAGGATTTTTTTATCGGCCTTCCTATTTTCCGTTAGCTGCACGTTTTTGATTACAGTAACGGCCCAAGCACCCACTTGGACTATTGACCTATTAGGCAAAGAAAAAAAGCCAGCGCAATTTGAGGATATAAAATTGGGTTCCGAAAAAATGGCTGAAAAGAAATTTACGCCCTTTCGGCATTTTATTCAGAATAATTTTACCCATTACAATTATTACTATAATGCCAATAATAAAATAAAAACTGTTATTGAAAGAGCAAAAGCATCCCAAAAAGATGATTATACCAGTTTACTGAGTTTTTACCCCTATTCACTTGAAAATACATTAGGACAAAAAACTGAACTAGATTCCGTTTTATTAAAAACCACCGCAGGGATATTATTGCATGACCTACGAAATGATTGGATTGACAACATGTACTTACTGATGGGGAAGGCCTTTTATCTTAGAAAGGATTTTGACTCAGCGGCGGCTACCTTCCAATTTATCAACTACAATCTTTTTCCCCGAAAAAAAGACGAAGATAATGACAGAATTGTTGGCACAAGCGAAGCATCGAGCAATGGCACGCTGAGCATTGCAAACAATGAATCCGCTCCGATTTTTAAAAAATTAACCCGCCATACCCCCAGCAGAAACGATGCCTTGGTATGGATGGCTCGTACCTTAATTGATCAGGATGAACTAAGCGAATCTGCTGGCTTAATCAACACCCTACAATATGACCCAAACCTGCCTTTGCGACTTAGGGATGATCTAGATGAGGTAAATGCCTACTGGTTTTACAAGCAAAATATTTTTGACAGTGCAGCCGCCCATCTGCAAAAGTCACTGAGCAATGCTGAATCTAAACTAGACAGGGCAAGGTCAGAATTTCTATTGGCCCAGCTCTATGAATTAACGAACCAATTCGATAAAGCTTCCCTATATTATTCAAAAGTATCTGCACACACCACTGCACCCTTAATGGATATTTATGCCCGGCTCAACAATGCCAAAATGCTGAAAGGCAGCAATCCGCATGAGCTCACCAACAGCATCAGCAAGCTCGTAAAGATGGCTAAAAAAGATAAATTTGAAACTTTTAAAGATATCCTTTTCTATTCTGCTGCTGAATTGTCGCTACAAAAAAAAGATACCCTTGTTGCAATCAGCTATTTCGCCAAAAGCTTTCAATTTAACCAATCCAATTTACCACTTAAAAACAAAGCCACTCTTCAATTGGCCGATATTGCCTACAACCAAAAGCAATATAAAAAAGCTTACGCATACTACGATAGCTTACAGCTGGGTGATACTTCCCTGGCAGATCGATTAGCTAATATCAAAACAAAAAAAAGTGCGCTAGTAAAAATAGTTGAGAAAATTATTATTGTAGAAAGAGAAGATAGTTTACAGGCTATTGCTGCCATGGCTCCATCAGACAGAGCAATGTTTGTAAAAAAAATCGTGAAACGTTTACGCAAGGAACAGGGCTTCAAAGAGGAGGCCGACATGGGAGGATCCATGATTGGCTTTGACAATCCATTGGACAATAAAAAAAATGAGCCCATAGATCTTTTTGCTGATGGTAACAAAGGGGAATGGTATTTTTATAACAGTTCGCTAAAATCAAAAGGATTAGCTGATTTTAAAAGAAAATGGGGAACACGAAAAAATACAGATAACTGGCGTAGAAAAAATGCAGTTGAAAATGCACCTATTATTTCCAGCCAAGCAGCAGCAAGTAGTGTTGCCCCAAATGACATTGACAAACCTGCAGATGCAAATTTAGCCACAGGCGGTACCAATAAAAACCTTCTAAATGACACCACCCAACAAAAAGACTTCAGTTTTGAAACTTTAATGGCAAATATCCCCCTGACAACTGAAAAAATGGATGCTAGCCATGCGTTACTTGCCCGTAGCTTATTTGATTTGGCACAACTATACCAGCAGGAACTGGAAGATTATGAACAAGCGGCTATTCATTATGAGCAATCACTTTTTAGATATCCAGATTCACTTTACAATGGTGAATTATACCTAGGGCTTTATTTTTGCTACTCCAAATTGGGAAACAATGATAAAGCGGCAAAATATAAACAACTGCTGAGCCAACATTTTGCTGGAAGCCATTCCGAAATACTACTCAACAACCCCGCGGCTTTTACGCCCAACGATAAAAATATTGATGGAACAAAAAGATATGCAGCCATTTACAACTTATTTTTAGAGGGAAAATTTGAACAAGCTTTGTCAGAAAAAGTAAAGGCAGATAGTACGTATGGGAATAATTTCTGGACCCCTCAACTACTTTATATTGAAGCCGTTTTTTATATCAAACAACGGCAGGATAGTGTTGCCATTGACATACTAAAAAAAATTGATCGTATATTCCCCGGCACTAAAATTGCTGAAAAAGCCACTCGAATGATAGAGGTTTTAAAAAGAAGACCCACCATTGAGGACTATCTTACTAAACTGGAAATCACTAAAGCCCCCAATGAGGCACTGGAGAAAAAAAATAGCGAGCTGGATGGAAAAAGAATCGATACAACTTTTTTACAATCACCTTTAAATAGCATGGCAGCAACGGTAAAGTCTGCTAAAGATAGTGCCGTCGTAAAAACAACTACTACTGCTACCACCTTTACCTTTACTGCGGATGCTCAGTATACTGTAATCATGCTACTAGACAAAGTGGATGGAACATACATAAGTGAGTCGAAGAATGCGCTCACCCGCTACCTTACTCAAAATTTCAACAATGAACCGATTGCATTAACAAAAGATGCCATAGACAAAGACCTTGCAATGCTGGTATTTTCAAATTTCACTAGCATTGACACTGCTTTTCAATTTTTAATAAAAATTAAAAAAGCAGCCCCCGTGGAATTATCGTGGTTGCCTGCCAATAAATATTCATTTTATCCAATTTCGGATAAAAACCTATTGGCATTAAAAACAAATAAAGATATTGCAGGGTATATCAGCTGGCTCAAAAAAAATTATCCCGGAAAATTGTAAGATGGCTCAGGTAGATGAAAATTCACAGGTCAATTTAAACTTCTGTCATCATAGAAAATAAAAAACAATAAAATGAAAGACTCAGTACGGATTTTATGGAAGGTGTTTTTCGGAGGCATATTATTAGTGATTTTACTATTTACCCTTGCCAATTTTGGAGCCTTTGGGAAAATGCCCTCACTAGAAGATCTCGAAAATCCGGAGGCAGACCTTGCAAGTGAGGTGTACTCAAGCGATGCAAAATTGATGGGGAAATATTATGCTGAAAACAGAAGCGAAATAAAATACAATCAAATTTCACCCAACATTATCCATGCGTTGGTAGCCACGGAAGATCAAAATTTTTATGACCATTCCGGCATTGATGCAAGGGCGGTAGCGAGGGCTATTATAAAATTAGGCACAGCTGGCGGAGGAAGTCCCATTACTCAACAACTTGCTAAAATGATGTTGGGTCAAGGAAAAGGGAATGTGATCACCAGAGGTGTACAAAAAATAAAGGAGTGGATTATCGCTGTGAAACTGGAAAGAAATTTCACCAAAGAAGAAATCATCACCCTCTATCTCAACAGGGCTCCCTGGGGAAATAATTATGGAATTAGGAATGCTGCAAAAACTTACTTTCAAAAAGAGCCCATTGAACTGAGCATAGAAGAAGCAGCCGTATTGGTGGGTATGCTAAAAGGATTCGGTTATGAACCAATCCGACATCCTATTGCTGCCCTCAATAGGAGAAATACAGTAATAGAGAGAATGGTAGACTGCAAACAACAATATTTGTCTGCTGCGGATGCTAATAAGCTAAAAGCAAAACCACTCATCACCAATTACAAAAAGTCCGATGACAATGTTGGAATAGCACCTTATTTCCGATCTGCATTATCCGAAAAAATGAAAGACTGGTGTAAAACACACAAAAACCCCGCCACCGGAGAATTCTACGACCTGTACAGAGGTGGCTTAAAAATTTATACCACCATCGACTCTAGAATGCAGCAATATGCAGAAGAATCGGTAGTACAGCAAATGCCTGTGATTCAAAAAAAACTAGACAACCTGTTGAAAAATAATGGCGACAGAATGTGGAAAGTTCGGGAAAATGTGATTGAAAATGCTATGAAAAATAGTGGCCGTTGGAAATCCATGATCGAAGATGAAATTTCGCCAGCAGAAATCAGGAAATCATTTTTAGTTCCGGTGAGGATGAAAATATTTGCTTGGAATGCCGCCCGTGAATTGGATACAGTGATGACTCCTAGGGATTCCATCAAATACCATAAACAATTAATGCAAACATCGTTTGTAGCAATGGATCCAAAAACTGGAGAAGTTAAATGCTGGGTAGGCGGTATTGATTTTAAATGGTTTAAATATGACCATGTTACAGCCAGCAGGCAGGTGGGCTCCACCTTTAAACCACTCATTTATGCATTGGCAGTTCAGGATGCTGGCTATACCCCCTCCACCATCATAGAAGGAGGTCCTGTTCAATATGGCAAAGATGTAAGAACCTTCACTGGAGGTGGTGGCACATTAGCCAACTGTCTTGCCTATTCAAAAAACACAGCGTCAGTAAGGATGACCAATTTACTTGGAGTGAATAGAATAATTGATTTCGCCAAAAATGTGGGTATTAGTGCAAAACTCCCACCCTTTGCTTCCTTGGCATTAGGAGCTGCCGAAATTCCCTTATTGCAAATGCTACAAGCTTATACCATGTTTCCTAACAAAGGCTTTAACACTGAGCCTACCTTCATTAGCCGAGTGGAAGATAAAAATGGAAATGTACTGGAGGATTTTACACAGATTACCAGCAAGCAGGTGATTAGTGAACAGGATGCATTTACCATGGTAAAACTAATGCAAGGAGTAGTTCAAATTGGCACTGGAAGATCCTTAAATAATTATGATATCCCTGCAGAAAAAGCTGGAAAGACAGGCACCACCAACGATAATACCGATGGATGGTTTATGGGGTATACACCCGAATTACTTGCCGGCACTTGGGTAGGTTGTGATGATCCTTTCATCAGAATTTATTCAGGCACTAGTGGAGGTAATGAAATGGCACTACCAAAATGGGGTTACTTTATGAAAAAGGTTTACGCAGATCGAACGCTACCTTATGGGAAAAATTTATATTTTCAGGAGCCTGCTGAGATGGCCAATAATCCTATTTATGCCGACCAGCAATTTGCCAATATTGTGAACCAGGGCGATAGTAATAGCTTATCTGAAGATCAGGGCAATGGTGATGCGATTGACTTCATCAATGAGCCATTATCAGAGATTCCAATTGAAAGTCAACTTTCAAAGCCCAAGTCCGATTCAAACAATAAGATAAAAAACAAAATATCAACCAGCCCATTGCCCAATAAGGTAGAAGAAAAAAAAGTAGGCAAAACAATCCTTCCTCCTCCATCTCAGCAGGCTGACAAAAATAAAAACCCTTTACCTAGTGTAAATAAGCCAATACCAAAAAAAGGGAATGATTATTAAAATTTCCTTGGTAGGTTTGGCTGAGGAAGTTTTAATGCAATGTACTATCTACAATCAACCATACACAACAGTTATTTAAAAAAGCTTTTACTCATAAGCGTTAGATAAAGCTAAAAGTTGGGCAATAAGCCAGTAAAAATAGAATCGATAGCAGTTATTTTCAATTTTTCTACCCACATTTGCATAAGTATTAAAATAAACGCATGAAAAACTTGATAGAAGAACTGACTTGGAGGGGAATGATACAGGATATAATGCCTGGAACAGATGAACAATTGAACAAAGAAATGACCACCGGGTATATTGGATTTGACCCTACTGCCGATAGTTTACACATTGGCAATTTGGTGCCGATTATCTTGCTGATACATTTACAAAAATGCGGCCACAAACCCATTGCATTGGTGGGTGGCGCTACAGGAATGGTAGGTGATCCCAGCGGAAAAAGTGAAGAAAGAAATCTTTTAAGCGAAGATATCCTCAACCACAATGTGGCTAAGGTAAAATTACAGCTGGAAAAATATTTAAACTTTGACCCTTCCCTTCCCAATGCCGCCGAAATGGTCAATAACTACGACTGGTTTAGGCAGATTAGTTTTTTAGATTTTATAAGAGATACCGGCAAATATATTACCGTTAACTACATGATGAGTAAAGACAGTGTGCGCAAAAGACTGGACAGTGATAATGGAATGAGCTTT
>CANJAW010000134.1:0-7566 GCA_947472215.1 Chitinophagaceae bacterium | reverse complement strand
CGTGGGAGTATTCGTCTGGGGTCGATTAAACAATAATAATTATATTCTAGCCCGCACTTCTCAGCACAATTGCAATCATTTGTTATTTTAAACTTTCTAAATGCAGGAGTTTTCTTTTCAAAAGCTTCCTTCCATTCCTCATCGGTTTTAGCTTCAGGGATTAGATCTCCATTATTAAAATGCTTTACTTTAAGATTTTCACCCATCCATGCTTGATTACCTATATTAATGTATTTATAAATGTTTCCGTCGAAATCTTTTAACTGTCCAAAAAGTTGGGTTGTGATAAAGATAAAAGCAAAAAAAATGAGATTTTTCATAAAAGGTTGTTTAACTAAAGTTAAGATGTTTTCGATTGCAAATTCTTTTGGGAGCATACCTGGGCAAAACCCACCTTGGTATTCATTTGTCCATGGGAAATATAATATTGAGATTGCTGGCTAAAGCTATTCAACACCGAAAAGTAAGTCAATTGCAAAAGCAATTTCTTTTTCAATGATTGATTATTTTTTTTTAAAATATAGCTTATCTTAGGAATTGACCACAGCGAGCCTTTCCGCTAGCTGCTTGGGCAACTGTAATTCCTCTACTGCAACTCAACAGCAGCAGAACGGATAATAAAATAAAGATTATTTTCATGGCTTCACTAATTACTGGTTCTGTTCATCAAACGCATCATCTAAAAATAGCGACCTAAGTTTAGGTGGATCAGATTGATAAAAGGGGTCTGATAAATACGCTTCATATGCTGGCGATCGAACATAACGGGCAGTTTCGCAGGAGCATTGTTCCGCTTCCAGCTTTTCAATGAACATTTTAAGCTTCGAATTCACTGCGCAGTCCCTCACCAGAAAGGCCAGGCCTTGAAGCTGCACCAGTATGACATTGTGATTGGTGGAATGGCTGCTGGTATTGGGTAATAATGCCTGCTGGAAATCCACTAACTGCATTTTTGAAAATGTGAAACTATTGTGATAAACAGTACTGTCGTGGTATTCCGAAGTGTATATGCCACCTGGTTCAGACTTAGGGGTTTTATACAGCACCAATTTATAATGCTCGCTTTCTTTTGTAACCAACATTCGGCAAACATTGTGGTGGTAGCATCCATATTGGCACAAATCTACTGCCAACACCTCGTCCTCACTCAAGTCATCCAATTGGTGGATAGTCTGCTCAAATGTGAGCAAGCGATTCTTTGTTATCAATGATTCTACCTTTATCGATAAGAATAAAAAGAGAATTGCAAGAAGATAGAATTTCTGAAGCATAGAGATTCAGAAAACGAAATAGGAGTATTAACCAATATCAGCTGCTTGTTAAAATAATCATAATTAAAATCTCATTTCAAAATTGACTGACAAAAAAACGATTGTTTTATCATAGAGCCGTTATCACAATCTCTACCCTTCGGTTTGCAAGTTCTTCCTCTGGTGATTTTTCAGGGTAAGGGTACAGTGGTCGAGAATGCCCAAATCCAGTATAGCTGATACGGTTTGCTTCAATTCCATTATTTATTAAATAATCTTGTACTGCCTTTGCACGGGCTACCGATAAATCTTGTATCCCGGTATCAATATCCATTCCATCCAATTCAGCCGAAGTGCCACAACAAATATGTCCCTCTATGCGAATGACCAGTTTAGGATGCGATTTCATAGCCGACAATAATTCTTCCAAAGGGGTCCTGGATTCCGCAATAAAATAATGCCGACCACCTATAAAATTAATATTTTTCAGCACTATTTTTGCTCCGGCTTTGATAGTCGTATCTTTTAATAATTGATTGATGGTTAATGGAGTTCCTGATGAGTTGCCATTAGACGAAGCAACTATTGCTACTCTTCGGTTTAAGCTGCGCTCCTCTTTGGTAGCATTGTCATTAAGTGGATTTTTTTCTCCATGGCCCTTTTGTACAACAATAACAGAGTCCGCAATTCCCTCCGATAATAGGAACTGGCGAACGACTTTTACCCTCCGAATTGATAGAAGATCATTATAGGCAGAAGATCCGCTACTATCACAATGTCCGTGTAGCTCTATAGCAGCGTGGGGAATTACTTGGCTCTCCTTTACAAAGTTCTTCAATTGCTCTTTTGAAGTAGGGGTAAGCGTAGACTTGTCAAGGCCAAACTGAATAGTAGTAGCATTGGGTGTTTGGGCCTGTAGTTGAAGCAAGAATAAAGAGAAGAGAGCTGAAAAAATTAGTTTCATATAACTTAGTTTAAACAATGAAAATACAATAAAATAAATTTTTAATATTTATGCATTTATAATTTAGAAAAGAGGAAGGTCATTTTCATATGATAAATTTACCAAAACACAACAAGAAAAATGGCAATTATCACTTGAATAAACAGTTTATTAGGTCGACTGCACTTCCTGGTAAGTTTTGGTGTCACCGAGTACTGGTTCGAGCATCTCTACGTTCATTTCGCAGAAGTATTTGAGAACAAGTTGTAGCATGGGGTACAAACGTTTTTAATAAGAATTTATTGCTTTGACTTGTTACTTAACCAAATTTAAAGGTAAAGAGATAGAAAATATTTTGAATATGCACTTCGATTTAGGGAAATTCTATTTAAGGCCACTCATGACTTCACATTGCTTGTTAAATCGATTCAAGAAAGTGCCATTTAAAGTACTGGGTGAATGGTTGGCAGAGATTACTATAGCCGATGCTAATATTAGTAATGCATGGGTGGAAGATTCCAAATTAAATAAACTGGCCAGCCAAGATTACCTAACCCTACAATGAACCCCCTTAGTGGATAAGATATGAGATCGATTTTTACTAATATAGGCCTAATACACCTAAATTATCCAATTAGAAATAATTATTCCTTTTAGACACTTGCATCTAAATAAATAAAATATTATTTTGTCAAAAAAAATTATGCAACAAGAAGAAATGAAATATTTTGAGGAAATGATTAGCAAAAGCATTCAATTAACGGAGGAATTGATTCTTAAAATTAATGTAATTCTAGCAAAATTCGATGATATAGTGGCTGACAAAAACCTACCTGTTCCTGCCAAAAAAAAGGTGGAAAAGAAATTCGTCAACTACTATTCAATCATCCAGGATCAATATATTGATTAAAGAAGTAGGGGGATTTAAGCTAACAAGTGAAAGCAATAAATTGCTATTGCAGGTATTTCACTTTCAACCACTTTCAATTATACAGATTTTAATACCTAATCCTACTTCACCTTGCCTATTTATACTGTTCACACTATAGCTATTTAGAGGCACAAAAAAGTGAGGTGCATAGTGATTTCTATTGTTCGCTAATATTGAAAAATGATTTTATAATCGCCCAGCATCTACATCTTTAATAAAATTAATCACTCCAGTCATAAAAATCTGTTGGTCGTCCCACATAGATAAATGGCTTCCGTTTGGACAATAGAGGTAGCGGCCATTTTTAACGAGTTTACTTTGTTCATCCATTGCAGTAGGGTCCATTGTATCATGCTTAGCACCTATCATTAATGTAGGAACAGTTATTTCGTGTAAACGATTTTTAATATCCCAATTTGCTAGACGACCGCTAATACCAAACTCACTTGGCCCCTGCATCATTGTATAAATATCACTGTTAACATGTTTCATAGAGCGGTTAAAACCATCAGGCCAATCTTTCAAACGGCACAAATGTTCATGATAAAAATTAGGTATGAGTAATTCCATATAACGCGGATTATTAAAATCCTTTTTTGCCTCTAAAGCTTTAATTTCAGAAAGTATGGCTGGTTTCATTTGCTTAGCAAGCACTTCAGCTGCATACTTTCCATACTCGGGTGCACTTGCTACCATATTGGCAACTAGCAGGCCTCTTAGATGCTTTTGGTATTTTAAGGCGTACTCCATTGCTAAAATACCACCCCATGAATTACCTAGCAGATAGAAATTTGAACTATCGGCACCTATTGCCTGTCGGACTTGCTCTACCTCTTCAACAAAACGTGCAGTTGTCCAAAGACTGCTATCTTTTGGCTGGTCACTATAATAGGAACCTAATTGATCATATTCATAAAATTCAAAAGCCTGTCGTTGAAAAAAGGTTTCAAAACATTCCATATATTCATGCGTCATTGCAGGACCACCATGCAATAACAATATTTTAATGGTGGGGTTATTGCCAAAACGTTTTGTCCACACTTTAAATTGACCAACCGGCGTTGTAATAGGAATCATTTTGATACCTCCAGACTCAATGGAATCTTTATAGTTAAAATAATCAGTCAATAAATTATTAGTTGAAGCTGAATTTGGCTTACAGGAATTAATAAGTAAAACAACTGCAATGAAACTGAGTAATCGCATGGTTTTTAAGTTTAAATTATTAATGTATTTTTTTACCAAAGTTTGACGTGAAATGTTCAATGATAAATAACATCCTGCAACTTAGCATTTAATTTTGATACCAATATGCTGGATAGGGCAGTATTAAATATTTCATTACTTACTAAATCAATATTACTCAACAAATTTAGAATAGCGAAGGGGTAGCAGGTTAAATTTGTTAGATACCTAGCCTTTTGTTACTTTTAATGTGAGTAAATAGAGCCATTGAGGAGAAGTTTTGTCAGCCCTAAGTTAATGCTGACTATTTACAAATTCACAGTTCGAAATGGAATTGCTATAAAGTAGTTGATACAAAGTTTGATTTTAAGTAAAAAAACCTTTTTTAAAATAATAGAAAATATAGCCGAATGCTAATGAAAGATGGGGCGTTAATCGAGAGATAAACAAACAACAGACTTTTGTTTGAATCGCACTTCAATAAGGAACAATTATGACTATTAAAACACTACCCGCGCTGTTAGACAAAATGTGGAATGACTATGTTGAAATAAATCCACTTGCACAAAAAATTTATGACCTTTTTACAAAAGAGGGCGAGCTTGTATTGAACGATCACATAGCATTTAGAACATTCAATCATCCACGTACAACCATAGATATCATGGCCCGTCCATTTATAGAAGCCGGTTATAAATTCTGTGGAGACTATCAGTTCATTGAAAAAAAATTATACGCGAAACACTATGAGCACTCGGATTCAAAATTTCCTACCATTTTTATTTCAGAATTAAAACTGGAAGAATTTTCTCCCAGACTAAAGCAAATGGTGAATCGATTAGTGGATGAAATTCCTTTGGGGAAAGAACTGGAATTTGACTTTGTATCAGCAGGCCGTCCTTGGTCAGTATCAATTCAGGAGTATAATGAATTACTGAAAGAGAGTGATTATGCAGCTTGGATTGCTGCCTTTGGTTATCGGCCTAATCACTTTACCGTTTTAATAAACGCCCTCAAGAAATTTTCAGAGATTACAGAACTTAATACATTCCTAAAGAACAATGGTTGTAAACTGAATGCTAGCGGTGGGGAAGTGAAGGGGTCTAAAGAAGTTTGTCTCGAACAATCTTCAACTCTCGCGAATACCATTGAAGTAGATTTTAAGGATGGGACATTAAATATTCCTGCATGTTACTATGAGTTTGCAAAGCGGTATACACTTAAGGATGGAAATCTTTACAAGGGTTTTGTAGCCGCATCTGCAGACAAAATTTTTGAAAGCACTAAATACGGACAATAATTAGCTTCCTCAAGCAACGAAATATTCTATGCCAGAAATTGCACCTAGATTTTACGAAACGTTGTAATCAATCCATCAGAAAATGCTTGAAGAGCAATTAATAAGCACAACAGAACAGCATAAAAGAAAAACCTGCTGCTAAATATTGATTTTGTACCGGTTGGTTTTTTTGAGGCAAATGGATCATAAAAGCATTTCAGCTGTTATCTTACCAAATCCATATTGGAAAAAGCTTTCCAGCCAGCCACCTAAAACTTATTCAGTATTGCCAGATAGTTCATCAAACTTTTCTTTCATGGTAGGATTTCCGTGCGTTAATTTTTTGATTGTAAGGTCTTCCGCTTTATCATTGGCAAGACGAAGATTGTTTTCAGACGATAATAAAGCGTCTTTGGTTTTTTGGAGGTGATTAATAGTTTTATCTATTTCATCAATAGCTTCTTTAAATTTACGACTTGCCAATTCGTAATTCCTCGCAAAGCCTTCTTTAAATGTATTCATTTTATCTTCAAAATTGGTAATGTCAACATTTTGGTTTCTTACCAAAGCTAGTTCTGCTTTATATTTGAGTGAATTCATGGCGGCATTACGAAGTAATGTGATAATGGGGATGAAAAATTGAGGTCGTACAATATACATTTTGGTATATTTATGAGAAACATCCACAATCCCCGAGTTATAGAGTTCGCTTTCCGATTCTAAAAGTGAAACAAGAACTGCGTATTCACATTTCTTTTCTGTACGATCTTTATCAAGTTCTTTAAAAAATTCTTCATTTCTTTTTTTTGTAGCAGTTTCGTCTCCTTCATTTTTCATCTCAAACATGATTGAAATAATTTCATTGCCTGCTTCATCCGTTTCCCTATATATATAATCACCCTTACTGCCGGACTTTGCATCGTTGTCTTTTTCGAAATAGGCTTTTTGAAAAGCTGTTGCGCGTAGCTTGTTGAATTCAGTCTCACAATGTTGCTCAAGCGTTTCACCAACCATTTTTGTTGAAAGTTTGAGCTTCATATCTTTACGAAGAGCAATTTCTTCATCTTTTAACTTGATGACATCATCTTTTGCTTTGAGTTCAGTATTAAATTTTTCCCTTAAAGATTTTTCGAGTAACTGTTTTTCGATTTCTTTATTGTTTAAATTGTTTGCCAGTGCGTCACGTTCTTTTTCGCTTTTTTGGATTGCTTCTGTTACTGTGAGTCTTTTCTCAATCTCAGCATTCGCAATTTTTGATTTCATTTCAGCTATCTCAGTTGCTTTCATTGCCAACTGTACAGAAAGTTCTAGTTCATTTTTAGCTTGCAGTTCGATTATTTCTTTATCCTTTTTCGCAAGATTTTCTTGGAATAAATTTTTAAGATTCGCTTTAACTAACAAAATGGCATTTTCTTTTTCATTTTCAGCAAGGTTTAATCGCTGTTGTAATTCTTCTTCGAACCGATGATCTCGAACTTGCTTTACAATATCAGCAAAGCCAGCCTCGTCAACTTTAAAAATTTTTTTACAATGGGGGCAAATAATTTCGTTCATATAGAATCAGTTTGTAATTTGAGAGCCTGGTTTTATAAATTATATCAAAATGGTTGGAAGCTTTGCTATGGCAAATTTCAAGGAAATTTCTTTATTCGAAAAATGGAACTATCTGTACACGCTAAATTATTTTCAAAAAACGAGCCTGCGCCTATTTAAATCTGCTAAAATATCGAATTTTTCTGTCTTCTACTGTCATTTAAAGCTAAATAATACTGGGAAAATAAAAGTAACAATCATTGTCCATAAGATATAAATAGGAATAAATATTGCTATTGAATTTTCGACATTACTAAAGCCTGCTTTTTTTGAAACAGTTTTAAAAAGTTGAAAAGTTGCCATCAACAGATTTGAAAGCATGAGTACATTAGCTCCTAAAACAGCCAGCCGGTTGGGGGTAATACCCCAGGTTGAAATTCTAAAT
>CANJAW010000133.1:0-7569 GCA_947472215.1 Chitinophagaceae bacterium | reverse complement strand
TGTTACTACAGATGAAAATACAGCTAATCCTGTAGTGTTTTTTGAAATATCTACCGGAGCGGATCAAGCTCCAGTGATTGAATTTGACATACCTACCAGTGTTGCCCCTGTAGAGAAAAAAATGGTAAAGGGGGATACTCCCCCAACCGAATTCATAAGCGAACAGAAGGAAGCCAATACAATAACCCCTTCGGCAGCTAGGTATTTGGAAAAGCCTGCAAATATTTATGTTTCCGAAACACCCCGTTCGGTGGCACCTATTCCAGCCGAAGATATTTCACCTTCAGTGAATGACGAAATAGAAGATGAGCATTCTTTAGTAGCAATGCATATGGTCATAAAGGATGAGTTTTCAATGGATGAGGAAAAGCAACATGAACAATCATCTCAGTCAATATTGATGGCGAGGGTGGAAGAGCAGCCAGTGCTGGATGAAACCGAAGAACTAAGACGCCGCGCTACGGATCGAATTGCCAAGCTACGTAATTTATCCTTCAATATTAATGCAGCAGATCCAAACAACGAGTTTGAAACCGTACCCGCATATCTTAGAAGAAATATGGAGTTGCATAATTCTATTGCTGATGTAGAAAGTTTTTATAGTAATTATACTGTAAAGGGGGATGAAAGCAATGTGATTGAACCAGGAATCAATTCCTTTTTAGATGGGAAAAAACCGGATTAAAAAAACTAGATACCTTTTTTAAGCGTATCATTCGGAGAAGTAGTTTTATTTTGTATAGTTTGTGTAGCCCCTCGCTGAAAAGTGAGGGGCTTGTGTTTGGTACTAGTAATGTCAATACGATACACCGCCCTCATTTTTTAAAATCTGTACGCTTCATTGTACCAGGACCTAGATGGTCTCCCTCTTCAAAATCATAGTTTACAAACTGGATGTTTTTTAATTCTGTTAGTGAATAGGTAGTGGATGAAATATAGCTATAGGCTCCACTACTTCCTATTTGTTTGGTAAGAACATCACTGGAAGGGATACTTACATAAATGGTGTCATTCGATATTCGCCGAAATACAAGCGCTATTCCATTCCAGGAAGCATTGATTTCTTCTATCAGTTTGTTTGCAGTCAGCGTATCCGAATTTACTTTTCTTTGTTGTTTCATTAGGATATCATTACTAACCGAATCAAAAATAGGCAGCCATATCAAGTTCTTTAATTTTCCTGGAAATTCAATGCTATCATTTGTACTGTCGGATTGAATAAAGATGGAGTCTTTTGTTTCAGTTGTATAGTCATCAGCAGTAGTATTGCAGGAAAACAGAAAAACCAGTAAGTATACAATTAGCAGGCTGCGCATTTTTACTTTGGGATTGTGTTATTATAAAATGTTGCCGAAAGACGGGTGGCAGGCTTTTCTTTGGGATAGTTGAAATTGGCAATTCTAAAGTTAAGGGAAAATTCATTCAATACGAAGGGGTCTCCGGATAAAGGGATACTTGGGCGGTTGCCAATAATACTGTTTTCAGACTTCCTCTTGGCAATATATATACAATTGCCTGCCGGTTACAGTAGATCCTTATCCCGAAGCCATTTCTATTGCTTATTTTTGTGCCTACTATGCAACTCTTTAACACTAGCAGTCGGATAATTGTTACTTGCAGTAATCGGCTATCGCCTTTTCTCCAACAGGAAATTATTGAACTGGGCTTTAGTCCAGTTCGTATTTTTAAAACCGGTGTCGAACTAAAAGGAACATTGGCAGATTGTATGAAGCTCAATCTAAATCTTCGGTGTGCCAGCCAGGTTTTATTTTCCATCAACGAATTTACTGCCCGCAATGCAGATGATTTGTACAACTCGTTATTGCATTTTGAATGGGAAGATATTATTGCTGTGGATGGGTATTTTTCCATCACCAGTAATGTGGACAATGCTACTATCAACAATTCATTGTTTGCCAATGTGAAAGTAAAAGATGCGATTGCTGATCGCTTTAGAAATAGAACAGGCCAACGTCCCAATTCGGGGCCCGAGCTCGATAAGGTGGTAATCCATTTATATTGGAAGGAAGAACTTGCGGAAATATTTGTAGACACTTCGGGCGAAACCTTATCCAAGCACGGGTATCGTAAAATTCCGGGCAAGGCCCCTATGTTGGAGGCGCTTGCTGCAGCTACTTTATTGGCTACTAAGTGGGATAGAAAATCTCCATTCATCAATCCGATGTGCGGTTCTTCCACATTGGCAATAGAAGCAGCTTTGTTGGCTACGAATCGCATGCCCGGGTTATTCAGATCCAATTATGCATTTATGCACCTTGTAGGATTTGATTCGGAAATCTATGATCGGCAACGGCAACGGTTAGACGAAATTATTTCGGTAGTGGATGGGTTGCGAATTATTGCAACAGACATCAACGGCGATGCGGTGAATATATCAAAGATTAATGCAGGTGCAGCAGGTGTGGGTGATTTGATTGAATTTGCTATTGGAGATTTTGCAACCACCACCATCCCGGCTGATCAACCTGGAGTTATTTATTTTAATCCGGAATACGGCGATCGGTTGGGTGTTGAAGCTGAGTTGGAAATCACTTATGGCCGCATCGGCGATTTTATGAAGCAGCAATGTAAGGGATATACGGGTTATATTTTTACTGGCAACCTGGAGTTGGCTAAAAAGATAGGGCTCAAGCCTAAAAGGCGCATAGAATTTTATACCAGCAAAATTGATTGCCGCTTGTTTGAGTATGAATTGTATGCAGGTACCAAAAGAATAGACCCCTAGTTACAAAGTAAAATAGGGGTCTATTGATTGAAGTTATTTTTTAGGAGGGCTAAGAATCTGTATCATAGGCCCATTCCACTAGTGTGGCACCCCAGGTAAATCCACCGCCAAATGCTGCCAGTACAATTTTATCACCCTTGTGCAGTTGCTTTTCCCATTCCCAAAGACAAAGGGGGATTGTAGCCGCAGTGGTGTTGCCATAGCGTTGAATGTTAAGCATCACTTTATCTTGTGACAATCCCATTCGGTTAGCTGTAGCGTCTATGATTCTTTTATTGGCCTGGTGTGGAACTAGCCAGGCGATATCATCACCGGTTAAGTGGTTGCGTTCTAAAAGATCGAAGGCAGCATCTGCCATCCCTTTTACCGCAGCTTTAAAAACATGCTGTCCGGATTGGTAAATGCAATGTTCTTTTGCCAATACGGTTTCAACACTGGCGGGTTTTAATGAACCGCCCGCTTTCATGTATAAATATTCTTTTCCACTTCCGTCACTTTTCAATAAGCTATCTTTTACGCCATTGTTGTCAATGGAAGGTTCTAGCAAAACAGCACCCGCTCCATCTCCAAAAAGTATACAGGTAGTTCGATCGGTATAATCTACAATTGCACTCATTTTGTCGGCACCCACTACCACCACTTTTTTGTAACGGCCACTTTCCACTAGTGCGGAGCCGGTGGTGAGACCAAATAAAAACCCAGAGCAGGCAGCACTTAAATCAAATCCCCAGGCATTTACTGCCCCTATTTTATCACATACAATATTGGCAGTTGCAGGAAAGATCATATCCGGCGTTACCGTTGCAACAATAAGGCAGTCAATTTCTTCGGGTAAAATGCCCCTTTTTTTACAAAGTTCCAATACTGCCGGTGCACACATATCGGAGGTAGCAAGACCTTCACCTTTTAAAATCCTTCTTTCTTCTACCCCTGTTCTAGTTTTAATCCACTCATCATTGGTATCAATCATGGTCTCTAAAATAGCATTGGTAAGTCTATATTCAGGTACATATCCGCCTACGGAGGTGATTGCTGCTGTAATTTTTTGCATATTGGATAAAAGGTTTATATTTTAGGGGTTAATTCTTTCGTTTTCCCTTAGGGCAAAAATACATTAAAAAGCGGTAGGTTGAATTTTGTGCTTTCGCTCACGAATTATCCTTATTTTCGCATAAGATTTAATCGCATTATGTACGCATATTTACAGGGAAAATTTTCGCTAAAAAACCCAGCCCAGGTTTATATTGATGTAAACGGGGTAGGGTATGAGGTAAATATTAGTTTAAATACGTATACTTACATACAAAACAGCGAGTCGGGTAAACTCTATACCTACCTTCAAGTCAAAGAAGATGGGCACACGTTATATGGATTTTTTGATAGGGGTGAAAAAGAGATGTTTATTCAATTAATTAGTGTGTCAGGTATCGGTGCATCTACTGCAAGGATGATGTTGTCGCATCTGAAACCAGATGAGGTGAGTACTGCCATACAACAGGGAAATGTAAAATTGTTGGAAAGTATTAAGGGAATTGGAAAAAAAACAGCCGAAAGGTTGGTATTGGAGTTAAGGGATAAAGTCAATAAAATTGACAGTATCGTTCATGCTCCAGCATCACCGAGTAGTGGTTTTCAACAAGATGCATTAAATGCATTGGTGGCATTGGGTATTACCAGAGCCCAGGGTGAAACGGCCATTAAAAAAATAGCTGCTACAGAACCTAATATCCTCAATTTAGAAGAATTAATTAAAAAAGCCCTTAAAGCCATTTGATAGAACTCTACATTAACTAAATACCGGATGTTTCGTAAAAGAAATTTAATGACCGAATTTATTGGCCTTAGGTTAGTGTGCAGTATACTCTTCTTATCTATTTCATTGCTCCTTACAGCAGAAAGTAAAGAATTGCTGTTTACTCCTTTGCCTAAATTGGTTAAAACCGACACTTTACCCTTTCCCTTTCCACTCTATGAAAGGAAAGGTGATCTATTGAGTGATTCTAAAAAGAGTACGTTCGATTTCAACAATCCTCCCAATATTACTGATTCGGTGGCCTACGATTTTAGAACGCGGTTGTATACCGTGTATGAAAAAATAGGGAATAAATATTACCGTACGCCGGCCACTTATACTGCTTCGGAATATTGGCAACTGCGGGGTAGGCAAGCGGAGCGGGAATACTTTAAAAAAAGAGCCAATACCATGAATTTGCTTAACCGTAAATTGACAAAACCACGGTTATCATTATACGATAATTTGTTTAATCGTCTTTTTGGGAATGGCAAAATCGATATTAGTCCTCAGGGAAATGTTGATATTACAGCAGGCTACCAAGGGCAAAATGTAATGAATCCTACGTTGCCGGAAAGGGCTAGAAAAAACGGAGGTTTTGATTTTGATATGAATGCCCAGGTGAATGTAAATGCCAATATTGGAGATAAATTAAAATTCCCCATCAACTACAATACACTTGCCAATTTTGGTCAGGAAAATCAATTGAAACTCGATTATAGTGGTATAGATGATGAAATCATTAAACGGGTAGAAGCGGGTTCGGTGCAGTTCCCTTCTCGTAGTACTTTTATACCCGGTGCCCAGCAATTGTTTGGCTTAAAAACACAATTGCAATTTGGAAAATTAAATGTGACGGCGGTATTGGCCAATCAAAAATCGCAGCGGCAATCTGTAAATTTACAAGGGGGGGCTGCGGCCCAGGTAATTGATATTAAGGCGGATGAATACGAAGAGAATCGCCACTTTTTACTAGGTCAATATTTTAAGGACAACTATAATAAAGTATTGTCCAAATTACCCGCCGTTACCACCCCCGTTCAGATACTTCGCTTGGATGTATGGGTTACCAATCGCAATGGAAGTACTACCAATACCAGAGATATCGTGGGGTTGATGGATTTGGGAGAAAAAAATCCCTACCTGACTTCTCTTATTGCTTCAGGAAATTTACCCGACAATAAAACCAATAATCTGTATTCCAAAATCATTTCTAATTCGGCAAATAGAAACCCTGCTTTGGTAGTAAGTAACTTGCAACTGCTTGGACTTTCGCCGGTGCAGGATTTTGAAAAAACCTTTGCAAGAAAATTAGACTCTACCCAATATATTTTCAACAAACAGGCGGGGTATATTTCATTGAGCCAGCCTTTGCAACCCGATGAAGTGTTGGGCGTGGCTTACCAGTATTCTTACAATGGAAAAATTTATTCAGTGGGTGAGTTTTCACAGGATTTGCCTCCGGATAGTTTGTCGGCTACTCAAAAAGTATTGTTCCTGAAATTATTAAAAGCCACTTCTCAGCGAACTGCACTTCCTATCTGGAAGCTGATGATGAAAAATGTGTACTCGGTCGGATACGGAACCTTGACCTCCACGGATTTCAAACTCAATGTGTTGTACCAAGAGCCGGGTCTTGGCTGGAAACGTTATGTTCCTTTTGGAAACAAGAACCAAGGGGCACCTATTATTTCTTTGGTAAATTTGGATCGATTGAATAGCCAGTTGGATCCTCAGCCGGATGGTGTTTTTGATTATGTAGAAGGCTTTACCGTTATTTCTCCTTATAGTAGAATTGTGTTCCCCGTGTTGGAACCATTTGGTCGCGACCTGGCCAGTCAAGTGTATACCACTCCACCCCCTTCAGCTAAGGACACACTGTATTATGCATTGTATGATTCTATTAAGGCGGTGGCACAGCAGTACCCTAATCTCAACCGGTTTGTGTTAAAAGGATCAGCCCGTACTTCGGGGTCTTCCGATATTAGTATCGGCTATAATATTCCTCGTGGTAGCGTAACCGTTAGTGCCGGTGGACAAACCCTTGTTGAGGGGGCAGATTATGATATTAATTACGATCTCGGAACCATTAAGGTTACCAACCAAGCCATACTTAATGCAGGATTACCGGTGCAGGTAAATTTTGAAAACAATGCAGCTTTTGGGATGCAACAAAGAAATTATTTGGGGCTTCGGTTAGATTATTTGGCAAAAAATAAATTGAAAGAACAGTTGGCTATTGGTGGCACAATCGTTCGTTTGGGAGAACGTCCCTTTTTTACGAAAAACAATATTGGCGAAGATCCTATCAGAAATTCCATGTATGGCCTTGATATAAATTATAGAAAGGAAACGCCCCGAATAACAAAATTGCTCGACAAACTTCCTTTTTATTCCACCACTGCCGCCTCCACCATCAATGCTTATGCAGAGGGTGCATTTCT
Source organism: Chitinophagaceae bacterium (assembly GCA_947472215.1). Classification (GTDB taxonomy): domain Bacteria; phylum Bacteroidota; class Bacteroidia; order Chitinophagales; family Chitinophagaceae; genus Ferruginibacter. Next base: position 587 of record CANJAW010000133.1, on the reverse strand, counting down.
ACAACCCGGCCATGCTCCTCAAATTGGAAAGGGTGCAGCGGGAACGGTTTATATTGATGATTTTGAAGGCAGTAAGTCAGGTATTGATCTTCGTTTTCCCGCTATCAGTTGGGCAATGGCATCTGCACCGCAAAAGGCCACCGATGCCAATGGTAATTTGCTTTTTCCGGAAGCTATTTTAAACAATGATATCGATTATGGAAAAAAAAGGGCGAAGTTAGCTTGGTACCAAATTGAGCCGGCCTTGCAAGGATTTAAGGGAGTTAATAACCCCTTAAGTGATAACAGGGCTGAGCTGAGTGACCCAAGAGCTCGTCTTGTAAAACAGAGTGAAATATTTCCCCAACGAACCACCGATTTTGGCCAAAACCAATTGATAACTTTTGACCTTGCCTTTTATCCGACTGAAAAGGGAGCTTATAATTATGAATCCTCCGCATTGGCCATAGACGTGAATAATCGCTTAAAAAATCCAAAACAAAAATGGGGTGGGTTAATGCGTAATATCGACCAAACAGATTTTGAAACTGCTAACATTGAGTTCATCGAATGCTGGGTTCAGGATCCCTATATTAATACTACCCTGA
>CANJAW010000132.1:0-7582 GCA_947472215.1 Chitinophagaceae bacterium | reverse complement strand
GTAATCCAGATGGTAACGAACTGGCCAGCAATTGGCACCAGTTGAAAAAAGAACCACCAGTTTTTCAATTTTATTTTTTGAACAATACACCAGGTATTATAAATCGGGATGAGTGCTTTCCATCCCTCTATCCCTGCTTTTTTAAACATCCCAAACATGCCGACATGCCAGCCTATCGTTGCAACTATAAAAATTATCCACCCAATACTCATAAATTAAATTTTACAAAGCCGAAATTACCATAATTATACGTTTGACAAGGATTTAAATGATAAATGTTTTAAAATGTTTAACAAGGATTTATTGAGATAAATGCACATTAACAACTGTAAAACCTTCAATTCATCGAGCTTAAAGGCATAATATTATATAAAACTTCGACCGAATCATACCCTAATTCGTAAGTTTTATAAAATTCAACTTAAATTTACAGACAAATTATGGAATAAACTTACTTCTTAAATACTACAAATAATGGTTGAATCATTCGAAAAAATTCCGGTACACATCTTTGCCACCCCTCAGGACGGCTCCGTATTCGCTGCTAAGGAAATTGCTAAACTAATACAGCAGAAGCAAGCAATTGGAGAAAACTGTGTTCTTGGGTTAGCCACTGGATCCACCCCTATTAGTTTATATAGAGAGCTGGTTCGAATGCACCAAGAAGAAGGGTTAAGCTTTCAAAATGTAATCAGCTTTAACCTAGATGAATATTACCCTTTGGAAAGGGAGGCTGCTCAAAGCTATTGGACTTTTATGCACCAATACCTGTTCAACCACATTGATATCAAACCTGAAAACATTTATATTCCGAATGGGGAATGGAAAAAAGACGATATAAAAAAACATTGCCATCAATTGGAGGGAAAAATTGAATTGGCAGGTGGGATTGACCTTCAAGTATTAGGAATTGGAAATAATGGCCATATTGGTTTTAATGAACCTGGTTCAAGTATTTATTCAAAAACTAGACTAGTAAACCTCGAGAATTCAACCAGAATCGCTAACGTCAAAGATTTTCAAAATATTAGCCGTGTACCAAGATTAGCCATTACTGCAGGAATTAGCACCATTATGAAGGCCAAACGAATTGTTTTGCTGGCATGGGGAATGAAATCCTCCATTGTTGCAAAATCGGTAGAAGGAGATATTACAGAACAGATACCCGCTAGTTTGCTTCAAACTCACAACGATTGCATTTTTGTAATTGACCAGCAGGCTGCAACAGAGTTAACTCGGAATAAATCGCCTTGGCTCACCGGAGAAATAGACTGGACTCCTAAAATGATACGAAAAGCTGTAACTAATATGGCATTAAAATCGGGCAAGCCTATATTGATGCTGACTAATAAAGATTACAATGATTACTCTTTGGGCGACCTACTTGCGGAAAATGGGAATGCCTACGAAATTAATTTACAAGTTTATTACATGCTGCGAGATAGTATTACTGGCTGGCCGGGAGGCAAACCAAATGCTATAATTCCAGGTCATCCTGAAAGAAGTGACATTCAGCCAAAAAGAGTAGTTGTTTTCTCCCCTCACCCTGATGACGATATTATCAGTATGGGCGGAACTTTTATGCGATTACAGGATCAGGGCCATGAAGTACATGTGGCCTACCAAACTAGCGGAAACATTGCAGTAACAGATGAATTTGTAACCCGTTTTCTTGATTTTGCAGTAGGTTTTGAAGAACTCAGCGGAATCGACAATCGAATTTCATCGGCCATATTAGAAAAAGCCCGCAGCTTCCTCGAAGATAAAAAACCTAACCAAGTGGATACCGATCAGATCAGGCAAATTAAAGGACTAATCAGGAGATGCGAGGCTAGGGCTACTTGCCGGTATGTTGGTTTAAAAGCCAACCAGATTCATTTTCAAAATCTCCCCTTTTATGAAACTGGAACCATACAGAAAAATCCAATGGGTGAGGTAGATGTACAAAAAACAGTAGACTTGCTTAGGGTGCTAAAACCACACCAGCTATTTTGTGCGGGCGACCTTGCTGATCCACATGGCACCCACAAAGTTTGCCTAGATATTATTTTTGAATCCCTTACTAGGATAAAGGCTGATGGAGATGAATGGATTAAGGATTGCCGGGTTTGGCTTTACAAAGGTGCTTGGCAGGAATGGGATATATCAGAAATTGAAATGGCCATTCCAATGAGCCCAGATCAGGTAATGAAAAAAAGATATGGAATTTTTATTCATCAGTCACAAAAAGACATGGTGCCATTTCAAGGTGATGACAGCAGGGAATTCTGGCAAAGGGCGGAAGAAAGAAATGCCAATACCGCGGACCTGTATGCGAAATTGGGATTAACCAAATTTGCTGCAATGGAGGCATTTGTGAGGTGGCATTTTTAGATTTTCCTTTTAGCTAATTAAAATATTTTTAATGCGCCACCGTAATTGTAAACCCTGTATTTACTGTTACCACTGAGCCAAGCGTAGCCTTAATGCTTCTACAGACTGCATTTGAATTAACGATAACTGTTCCTGTTTGAATGACGACGTCCGTATTTACATCTGGCACTGTATTACAACTCCAATTAGCAGCATTTTCCCAAGCATTGCTTACAGAACCATTCCATACACTGGTAAATCCTAGCGTAAAAACAATACTAGCATTTCCATCTACCATGCATCGGAACTGGTATCCTGTCCAAGAAGAAGCCGCATTGTAAATTTGCAGTAAGGCAGAATGTACTCCCGAGAAATTACTGTCACTCACTAGCGAAATAAACCCATTTCCCTTATTTACCTGCCATTGATAAGTTGATCCTGTTATAGTAGCAGCAAGGGAAGTGTTTGCAAATGGTGGACACAACACATTCCATGGCACAGTAGAAACTAATATGGGCGTAGCAATAAAAGAACAGTTATTGAAGGCTAACCCCCAAGCATTTAAATTCCCGCCATCCTGGTCATAATTATCCTTAATAGTAAGTATCCATGTTCCTGCACTACTTTCTCCATCAAAGGCAGCAAGCGGATGCCGAGGCCTTACAGTTTGGTTTCCAGTAGGAGGACATGGGATAGTTGCAAGTAAGGCCTCATCATCAAAATTGATATTAAAATCTGCCTCATTGTTACAAATCGTATCGAATAAAACTACACTTGTACCTGCAGGGCTCGTAAGTGTTACAGTAAGGTCATTGATATAGGAATGACTGCCAGCCAAACCCAGTACATTAACATCGGCAATGGTTACTCCCGATTGAGTAGGTATGGTTAACGTTGAATGAATAGTAGGATTACCGAAGGAGGAAATGAATTTAGGAACATCCGTACTGGATTTACAGGTGGCTAACCCAGTTTTAAAAACGCCTACAGTAGAAAAAATTCCAGTGCCACAATTATTATAGGCCCCTACCCTCCAATAATAAATAGTGTTCTCTGCAAGCGCTGAAGGTAATACAAATGGCAATTTACCAATAGCAGGAATTGATTGTACGATGGAGGTAAAATTAGCTACAGTTGAAATCTCCAGTACATACATAGCCCCTCCCAAAACTGGAGACCAATTAAATGAAGCCTGCGTTGATATGCCAATGCTATTATTAGCAGGTGCTATTAATTTGGAAGGTGATGATGGAATAGAACTTACTACAAAAGAAATATTGCGGGACTTACTTACATTACCCGACACCCCTGAAACCAAAATAGTATAAACACCTGCAGCCAAGCTAGCAGTGTTGGTAAGAGTTATAGATAAAGAGTCTCCAGGCAAAACAGGGTTTTTACCAAATACCAAGGTAGTTCCCGCAGGAACACTTGACGCTGATAAATTTATAGCGTTAGAAAAGCCATTCAGTGAAGCAGTTTGTAAACTAGTTGATCCAATATTAACACTACACACATTTACTGGTAAAGGCGTATTAAATACAAATTCCGCTGCAGAGGGAGATTGAATTGAAAAATTGGCATTAGAGATATCATAAAAAACATTGTCTACAGCTTTAATTCTTATCCTTGCAGCTGAGGTTATTTTATTAGGAACACTAATTTCCTCAATACCATCATTTGGGGTATTAGAGGCAATTGTAATTGGAAAGCTAATTCCCCCATCTAATGACAACTCTATATTTACTTTGGAACAATTAATTGGCGCCGCCGCCGTTCCCGATGGGTCCCAAATAATTGTTTTAAAATCATTTGCCAACCAGGTAATGCCACTGGAAGACGGATAAGTAATTTGGAAAGGCCCTGCCGTGCCATTAACAGTTATAGCCGTTTCATCAAAGCATATTCCACCTCCCCCTGCTCGATTGTCCCTAGCCGTTAGTCTGAAATCAAGTGTTCGTCCGTAAGAAGGCAATAATTCCCCAATAGAAGTGATATTGTTGAGTACATCTGAAAGTTGAGGAAAATTTCGAACAGGAACAGATTGTGGAACAAACGAACGAAATATAGGCGCATTTCCCGATGGATTGTTCCAACCTCCAAATGCACCTCCTACATTGATTTGTTCCCAACAATAAGTGATCGCATCGCCATTGGCATCCGTAGCATTGCCGGTTAAACTAAAAGGAGTTGATTTGGGTATGACATAATCTGGGCCAGCGCTAACAACAGGAGCCAAGTTGCCCGTGGGAATATTCTGTGCGCAATTATTTCCACTACCGGAAATAATAAAAGTGGAAATTTCATTTAAACTGATGGCATGAAACTGTGCATCACTATTGGATTGGAGATTATCCGCACCACAAATTCCAGCATAGGCCATAATAGTACTTCCACTACCAGGTTCTGCATTAGCAGAGGATACCCCATTTCCGATACAAGCATCAGTAGCAGAATTAAAAGGATGGTTGGCTCCAAATTGGTGCCCAATTTCATGAGCCACATAATCAATATCAAAAGGATCGCCCGAAGGAACTGTTAACCCTGTTACCCCCTTAGCTTTCAGCCCTGCTACACATACTACTCCCAAACCTGCAACCCCACCACCTCCAGTGCTAAACACATGCCCGATATCATAATTACCATTGCCAATAACAAGATCTATTATACGCTGATTTTCAGCTAACATGCTGCCACCATCACTATTGGAATAGCCATCGGTAGCGGCATCTTTATAAAGTAATAAATTATTATTGGCAACTAACACCATTCGTATGCCTACTTCCCTTTCATATACTCCATTTACTCGGTTAATGGTAGTGACTTGGGCAGCCAATGCAGCTTCTACAGTTCCTCCCTGAAAAGCGGTGTATTCAGCAGTAGCAGCCAAAGCAAGGCGATAGACCCTTAACTGCGCACCCATACAAGCTCCACGGGATAATCCATTTATAGGCAAAGGCCTATTTGCTCCAGTTAAATTCTTTAGAACAGGAAGCTCAAAAAAACGAGTGCCCTTCTTGAAATCTGTTTTTTTATATGAAATGTAAATATCCGTATTACCCCTTGCATAAGGATCAATAAAAACGGCTCCGCCCAAAGAGGAAATAATCATTGCATGAAAACCAGCTGGTGTAAAGTCTAATTTAATATTGGCGGTAGGATCGTCTATCCCCTGTCCAGTAAAAGTACGTATGCCCGAAAATTTTGCGGACAACCCTTCCTCCATAGTGGAGCTTTCCCAAATAGAAAACTTAGCAGCTCCACCAGAAGGAAGGGGTATTTCAATGACTGGGTTACCTCTTTGAATCAAACTGCTTTTCTCAGAAGGTACTGTAGTTAAAAAATTTAATAACCCTGACTTATTCAACTGCAACGTGCGATAACGTGCAGGAATGATGGCTCTTTGGTTAGAAGCAACTTTAAGGGAAATTTCAGGAATATCTCCAAAAAAATAATTTTGTGCTGTACAATTATAGATTGACAGCGAAAATGCAAAAAGTAAAAAACCTTTTTTTTGTAAAAATAGCATTGTAACGATTTTTAAAGTACGGATTTAATTTGAACGATATCGCAAACAGCTATATCATCCAAAAACATCTTATTGGGTACTGTTAGCTAATTAGCCTAACAAATGATTTTACATAGGGGAATGAATAATTCAAGCAGCTAGATCGCCACTAGACAAAATAACTTTTAGCAAAAAAACTCATAAAACAAAATTCAATCAGAAAAGACTTGTTCCTAAAATTGACTTGCTGAATCAGTTGTTTTTACTGAGAAAAAAGTAGCATCCGGAGTAAAAAAATAACTTCACAAGGATTTAACAAAAACCTTGAAAAATATTTTTTATCCAAATCCCTTTTAAAATAACCTGTTTTCATTGATCCATATTGTAGTTAGGGGTAACGGATTGTCATGGATATAGAGGACAATAAACAATATGCTTAATTGGCTAAAGTAAGTGCTAAATGGGCAAATAATTGCTCCTTTACACTGCTATAAAATCCAAGTAAGGACAGCAGATTAAAAATTACTTACAAAAGATAAGGAAATAAATCCAATGCAGAAAGAAAATAAAAAAAGATGGATAAAAAACTATTGATTTGGCAATACATAGGTCATTACATCTTGCAATTCAATGTTTTTACCGGATAAAATAACCAGGCGCTCCACCACATTTCGCAACTCCCTGATATTGCCTGTCCAGTTATATTGGGTTAGCACCCTCAATGCATCCTTTTCAATATTTTTTTTCGATTGTCCATACTCGTCAGCAATCATTTCAAGGTAATAATCAATTAATAAGGGGATGTCATCCCGTCTTTCATTTAGGGACGGCACATGTATAATGATTACTCCTAAACGATGGTAAAGATCCAGGCGAAAATTTTTATTTTCTACCTCCTTCAACAGGTCTTTGTTGGTAGCTGCCACTATACGAACATCTACTGAGATATCCTTGTCAGCACCCACCCGGGTGATTTTCCCCTCCTGTAAAGCTCTTAAAACTTTCGCCTGCGCACCCAAACTCATATCCCCGATTTCATCGAGAAACAGCGTGCCGCCGTTCGCTTGTTCGAATTTACCTATTCGCTGGCGGATGGCGGAAGTAAAAGAACCTTTTTCATGTCCAAACAATTCGCTTTCGATTAATTCTCCCGGGATTGCTGCACAATTGACCTCTACCATGGGGCCTTTATTTCGGTTGCTTTTTTCGTGAATCCAACGTGCCACCAACTCCTTACCTACTCCATTTTCGCCAGTTATTAATACACGGGCTCCCGTGGGTGCCACTTTTTCAATCGTATCTTTTATTAAATTGATAGGCTTGCTATTGCCAATTATTTCCTTCACCATACCTACCTTACGCTTCAGCACTTTCGTTTCTTTGACCAGCGTTTGTTTGTCCAATGCATTTCTTAAAGTGATTAGCAGTCGATTAAGGTCGGGTGGCTTACTGATAAAATCAAAAGCCCCCTTTTTTACTGCTTCTACTGCTGTTTCTATATTGCCATGGCCACTAATTACAATAATAGGCACATCTGGATTAACTGCTTTTGATCTTTCCAAAAATTCTATCCCATCCATTTTTGGCATTTTTACATCACATAATACCAGATCATAGACTGTAGTGCTAAATTTCCTTAACCCTTCCTCTCCATTGGCAGCTTCATCAACCTTGTAACCCTCAAAAGTTAAAATTTCAGACAAGGTTTTACGGATTGACTGC
>CANJAW010000131.1:0-7632 GCA_947472215.1 Chitinophagaceae bacterium | reverse complement strand
TTTAGTCCAGCTTGGGATGATGGTAAATTAGTTGTACTTCCCAATTTTTATGGAGAAGCTAAAGTAAATAATCAATCCTTGTTATTACAAGCTGGATATGTTGGCCAAATAATTAGTAATAGTTACCGGAATTTGTCTTTCATTAACCCTTATTTACATTCGTTTTCATTGCAGCGTAACACTCAGGAAAAGGAATGGTATGTTGGTTTTAAATCAACAGCTGGCAATCATTTTAGTTTTAGTGCAAAAGCTAGTTTAATCAATTATAATAATCTACCGCTTTACATTAATGACACTAGTAAAGATTATAAGGAGTTTTTAATTTGTTATGAAAGTAATATAACCAATCTTCGTTTTCATGCTGATATGAGTTATGTTACTAGTAATCAATTAACCATAACTAGTGGGATTACCTATAATGGATACAATGATTTAAAAGTCAATCCGAAAGCATGGGGTACTATTCCATTGGAGTTCGTTACTTCTATTCGCTGGAGAGCATCATCCCAATTACAATTAAAAACTGATTGCAAATTATTTAGCGGTGGCCCTTATTTACTTAAAAATAATATTCAGAAAACTTTGTCAAATGGTGCTGACTTAAGTGTAGGAGGTGAGTTTTCAATTAACAATAAGATTAGTGCTTGGGTTGATGCAAACAATTTATTCAACAATAAATATGAACGGTGGCACAATTATCCTGTTTTTGGAATTCACGTAGCAGGTGGCATTATTATTAAATTTTAATATATTGAATACCCCTATGACCCTTACTAAATATTCCTATCTTTGTTACTTGAATAATCAGTATGTATCAAATTATAGCTACCTCTCTTTTTCAAAATAAAAAATGTAATTTACCTGGTATAGGTACCTTGTTAATGGTAAATCACTGTGCTGAAACTGATTTTATCAATACCCACATTCAATCTCCTTTCGAAACCATTGAATTTATAGCAGCAAAAAAGGAGGATATTTTTTTTGATGAGTTTGCCGAAATTAGTGAAATCATTCAAAAAGGTTTAAAAGAAAAAGGGAGTTTTTTGTTAAATGGGATTGGGACTTTCACAGAATCTGATACTGGAAAATTAAATTTTATTGCTACCATTCTCGATCCAATATTTACTCCCTATGCTGAAGCAATAAGAGTTATAAGACAAGATGCTACTCATGAAATTTTAGTAGGGGATCAACAGAGTACCAATACTGAAATGACTGAGTATTACAGTGCAAAACCCCAACTAACGAACATTTGGTTAATCTGGGCAATTGTATTAGTAACGATTTGGTTACTTATAATTTTACTTTATAGTAATAATCAATCTGGAATGAATTTGTTTGGGAATTTTAGTAAATAATTAGTAGGAAATTAATGGATTCAAAAAGCTATTTGATTTCTAATTCAAATGTTTTGGGCCATCTTTTGCCAGTAATATACATTTTATTATAAGTACTATCCCAGGCAATTCCATTCAATACTTCTTCTTCATCAGGTAGATATCCCTTGGCATATTGTTTAATTAAACCGGGTAGGTTAATCATTCCGATAACATGTCCATTTGAAGGGTCAATTTTTAGGATAAAGTCGCTTCCATAAACATTTGCAAAAATATAACCATCGATATATTCTAATTCATTAATTGACTTTACAGGTCCAATATGATCAGTTATTTGCTTAGCTGTTTTTACACTGAAATTTTCTGGATTTACAAAATATAAGTTTGCAGAGCCATCGCTAATAATCAATTCTGTTTCATTGTGGGTGATTCCCCAACCTTCGTAAGGCCAAGTAAAAGTTCTAATAGGTTGGTTAATATTTTTACTATCATATACATTGATTAGATGATTTTTCCAGGTTAGTTGATATATTTTATCCTTAAATATTGTTATCCCTTCACCGAAAATTTCCGCCGAACCCATCATATGTTTTTGAATAACCTTTCCGGTTTTAATATCTGTAATTCTAAGGGATGAATTGATATAATCACCTGTACTTTCGTACATTTTTCCTTTGAAAATTTCAAGGCCTTGTGTATAAGCAGTGGTATCATGGTCATATATACCGGTAATATTAAAAAGTATATTTTTGGGTGCGGTAATACCTTCTGAAGGTAAGTTATTGTCTGAAGAGGGTGTTAGGTTGGTTGGATTATTACAGCCAGTTATCCATACAATACAATACAATAATATATAATATCTCATTTTACATATAAATTATTAGCTACAAAATTACTAAACTAATCAACCATTAAGTTTACAAATTAAATAATACTTATCAATTTCTCGCTGTTTTAACTATTGGTGTATAATTAACTGAATTGTTAAATTAATTATTTATCTAATGTAAAATATTTTTATTGAATCTGTTGTCGTTAATTTTGTAAAAGATCTTTGTCCGTAATTTATAAATATGAATGATCTGATAGTTATTGATCTAACCTAAAATACATTGCAATGAAAAAAAATATTTTATTCCTCCTAATTGTTGCCTTTTGCTATTCCAGTTTAAAGTCCCAGGGTATTGGCGGTATATTAAAAAAGGCTACAGGAATTGATTCAAACGGAAAAAATGGTATCGGTAAATTAATCACCAAGGCATCGTCCAATAGTTTAACTAATGAGGAAATTATTGCTGGTTTAAAGGAAGCGCTTCGGGTTGGAACAGATAGTAGTTGTAAAAAATTAAGTAAGCCAGATGGTTTTTTTGGAGATGCAGCCTTGAAAATTTTGATGCCCTCAGAGGCCCAACAAGTAGAGAAAACAATGAGAAATATAGGAATGGGTAAAATGGTAGACAAGGCCATCTTGTCTATGAATCGTGCTGCAGAAGATGCAGCAAGTGGAGTAGGTGATATATTCTGGATTTCCATCAAGCAGATGAGCATCCAAGATGGGTTTCAAATATTGAGAGGAAATGATGTTGCAGCAACTTCCTATTTACAAAAAATGACTACCAACGAGTTAACTGAAAAATTCAAACCGATTATTGAAATTTCTCTAAACAAAACAGATGCAACCAAATATTGGAAGGAAGTTTTTTCTAATTATAACCGATTTGCTAAAGATAAGGTGAACACCGATCTTATAGCCTATGTTACTGAAAAGGCATTAGTAGGGCTATTTTTTAACATCGGTTTAGAAGAACAAAAGATTCGAAAAGATCCTGCAGCACAGGTAACCGGAATTTTAAAAAAAGTATTTGGCAACAAATAACTTATGTTTCACTTTCAGTACCTTGGTAATTTTTAATATAGAGAAAGGCTTCACCCATCGAATCAATGATATCCCTTGCTATCAATGATTCTTGCGAATTTTTATTTGCAGCTATATCTCCGGCTAAGCCATGAAGGTAAACACCCAATAAGCAGGTGTTTTTTGGAGAATAACCCTGTGAAAGTAATCCGGTAAGTATTCCGGTAAGTACATCGCCACTTCCCGCTGTCGCCATTCCTGCATTACCGGTAGAATTAAAATAAACACTGCCGTCTGCGCAAGCAACCATACTATGGTGTCCTTTTAAAATGATATAACAATTTAGTTCAATTGATTTCTTTTTAGCCAATTCCATTCTTTCAAAATCATTAACTGATTCACCAAATAATTTATCAAACTCTCCTGAATGGGGGGTAAGAATAATTGGAATTTCGGAAAATTTCAATTGTGATTGAATTTCAGCCGAAAGAAATTGCAATGCAGTGGCATCAATTACTAAAGGAGCTGTTGTTGTGTTCAATATTGAAATGAGTAAATCTTGGTTTATAATGGATATTTCCAAACCAGGACCAATCCCAATTGCTGATTTTTTTATTGACAATTGCTCGATATTATTATCTATTGTAGTTATAGCTTCCGGCAATACAATTTGAACAACTGATTGAGCTTTTTCATCTGTGTGGAGAGTAACTAGTCCTGTACCGCTTCGCAAACATGCTTTTGCACAAAGTAAGGCGGCTCCCATCATATTTTTGCTTCCTGCAAAAAGTAATGCATGTCCGAAGTTATACTTATGAGCAAACTGATTTCTGGGCTGGTAGATATGGTTAATTAGTTTTTTGTCAATGAAATCATGAATTGAGCTAGTAGTGTCATAAAATTGCTGGTGCAGTCCAATGTCAAGTAAATGAATTTGTCCAACAAATTGATTGTTTTCAGCCATTAAAAAGGCAAGTTTATAGGACTGAAAACTTAAGGTATGATTTGCGCAAATAATAGTATCACCCTCAGAATTCTCATCTGCCAATAATCCAGTAGGAATGTCGATACTAACTATTGTATTTACTTTCTGATTGAGAGTGTTTACAAGCTGAGCCATCCTGCCACTTAGCAATCTGTTTAATCCAGATCCCACTAATGCATCAATTACAATGCCTTCAATATTGATAGCTTTTGTATCTGTGTCAATGACAAATTGGATTTCATTGCAAATCGATTCAATCCTTTCTAAATTAATAGTAAAATTTTGAGCCCTTTTATCACCTTCCAAAACATATACCTTAACTGAATTGCCGTTCAATAAAAGCAACCGAGCAACTGCCAGACCATCCCCTCCATTATTCCCGGTTCCACAAAAAATAGTATACGATTGAGGATATTTAAAATAAGCAGTTAACCATTTAAAGCAGGCATTGGCAGCCCTTTCCATTAAATCAATAGAGCTAATAGGTTCATAGGCGATTGTGTAGTCATCCCATTTTCGCATTTGTGCTACTGAAAATATTTTCATAACTTAAATTTACAAAAAGTAAATGGTTAGGTGCTACTATTTCTACAAAGGATAGGGGATGGTAAATTTTATAAGAAAAGTAAATGCTGAATTGAAATGAAAAAAAAAATAATTTTTTAAAATAATGAGGGTTTGCCAACTATCAATACAAATAGTTACATTATTCAAACAATTCAAGTTTATTTTTTGGTCTTCTTTTATCTTGCCACAAAAAGTTTTTTAGGAGTCTTTGTCCTTCTGGTATTTGACGCAAGGGATAAAATGTACCATCTACATTATTGATAAATTTAACTTTATTAACTTCTTTGTTGATAAAATAAACATCTATCACGTCACCCTTACTTCGGTTCATTCCAATATAGGCACTGTCATCATCCTGGGGATAAAATATGCTTTCGGCTGGTGATCCTTTTGCCCTCATATAATCCAATTCGCCTTCCTTAAAATAGCCATTTAAAGTACGTCCTGCTATCTGGTTAAACATTCGGTTATTCAACTTATTGATAACAATGCCATTTTCAAAAACATACAATCGATCAGCTTTTTTATTTTTAGTATAAATGTAGATGGTGTCACCTGCTATTTGAGAATTACTGCTAAAAACAAGTGGGTTTTTAAAGAGTCGAAAAATAGAATCTTCAGATGAATAATACAAGCTATCTCCTACAGATTGAAGGGAGTCATTAAAGATTCTGACATTGTGGAAAGCAATAAAATAACGAATAGCGGTATCCTTTACAATCCTTTTAAACTTGCCTGAATTTATCGAATCTTTGTGTGTAGGAGGAACTATATCTACTATATTTTGATTACTACTATCTACTGTCAATTTCAAATTACCAACACTATCCAGTTTTTTTGTTGAACTGGAATCTTGTACATTTCCATTTCGTTTTGGATTTATTGATACACTAATAGTACTATCTGTGATGATATGGGCACTATCAGTTAAACCTATTTTTTGTGGAATGAGTGGGGGAGCACTGATACTTGTATTTGTAATGAATTTTTGGCCATTTATGATTGAATCCTTTTTTAACGTATCGCTAGAGACTATGATTTTATTGCCTAGACTGTCCCTTCGTTCTATACCTGAAAATAGCGTGTCAGCGGCAATAAAAGTACTGTCATTACCTTCACCCTTGAAAATCAATACTGGTTTGCGCGTGGCTAAAAATGAATTGTTATTTTTATCTAGGTAAATTTGGTTACCCAAAACCGAATACCCATTGACGCTGTCCTTTATGACAGCATTACCTTCCAACTGTGCTATACCTGTTATTTCATCGTAAGCACTGTTATCTGCTACATAGGTGCGGGTACTATCCTTTATTATAGTACGATTACCAAAATATGCCTTTCCGTTTTTCAAGTCATAGGTTCCGTTAGAAGAATAGATATCGCCTCCATTTTTACTTTTAATTTTTGTAGGTGTATTCCAAGAAGTTATTTGAGTTTGTGTATTATATAATAAGGTGTCATTGAGTATATCATATTTAGGGTCAATAAGATGGACATTTTTTTTAAAATAAACATCTTTTGTATCTGTATAATAAATCCCTTCTGAACTGGTAAGAATGGTTTTACCATTAATAACCTTTCCACCATTCTTGTACTTGCCAATACTCGTAGCAAGATTGTATTCTAATTCTTGGGTATACAATGTGCCCTTTTTATCAGTCAACCTTACATCCTTCTTTAAAAAGGCGATTCTATCTTTCCCTAAATATTTTAAATATTGAGAATAAGTATGGATACTGTCATTTTGGTTTATGTGAATATTGCCAAATGCCTCCATAATATTAGTTAGCTTATTAATTGTAGCACTGTCACAGTAAAAAAGAGTTAGCCCTTCTTTTAAAATAACATTACCTGCAATAGTTTGCAAACTGGTGATAGAGTCTACTTTTTTTTCTCGAAGGCTATTTCCCTGAATAATCTGTATTTCCCTGGTAGTATCTGTTGATGTAGACGTACTGCTAGTATTTTGAGCAAATACTAGCAAATGGCCATTTAGTATGACCAATAATAAAAAAGTAATTTTAAAACTTATGGGTAATTTCAATACAGTTTATTTAAGAACGTTGTATTATTTACATTTTCTCTTTTTAAAAGAAACGAAAGACTTCTACACAATAAAACATTTGCTACTGATTTGAATAAGGAGCATTTACCGTATCGGGCAGGGGAATAGAAAGTGGCAAATTTTTGTCTTTTTTTCCAAAAACGGAAATATTAATATATCTTTTTGGATGCACCCTAACATCATCCAGCAATAAATTTAATTTATTAGAGGTTGCACTCAGGTTGTTGTAGAGCTTGGGATCACTTATCAATAAACCCAATGACCCCTTATCGCTATTTACTTTTCCAATAGTATTTTTCAATTCGTTGATGGTGCCATTAATGGAAATTAGTGTTTTTTCAATATCTAATTTTGAAAATTTAGCGGTAGTGGTTTCTAAGTTGGTAAGTGTTTGGTCTATTTTTGCGTCATTATTTTTCAAGGTTCCTGTAAAGGCACTAACATTCTCCAATGTTTTAGCCAACGCACCAGTTTGTGTATTGAGGATAGCCTGAAGAGAAGTTGAAGAAATAGCAAGCGAGGCAGTTGTGGTATTCAAATTTTCCATAACTCCCCTTATATTGTTTTTAGTTTTGGAGTCAAAAACATTATTAACAGTTAATAAAACAGCATCAAGGGATTTTATAGCATTTTTCACCTGCAGTAAAACTGGGTCTACCTTTTGAAATGCATCATCTAACATTCCTTTTGAGGCAATGGTAGCTAAGGTATCCCCATCATTTTTAAATCGGTTGCTATTTCCTAATCTTATTTCTATTGAAGTGGTGCCAAGTACAGAAGGATTAATTAGGGCTATTGAATTATCCGGAATATCTACACTTTG
>CANJAW010000130.1:0-7633 GCA_947472215.1 Chitinophagaceae bacterium | reverse complement strand
TTTTGGACCTGTTCGGTGGATGAAAGATAACCTTGGTTATTCCACTTTAGAAGCCAATACAAATTTAGGGGGTAAAGATATTGTCCGCTATGATGCTCAATCTGGACAAAGGACGTTGTTGGTTTCTGCAAAACAACTTACTCCTGCTGGGCAATCAAAACCTTTGGTTATTGCTGACTATAATTGGTCTGAGGATGACAGTAAATTATTAATTTTTACAAATACCAAAAAAGTTTGGCGATACAACACCCGAGGGGATTACTGGGTACTCAATCTTGCAACCGGAAGCCTGCAGCAATTAGGGAAATCTATGGAGAGTAGCACCCTAATGTTTGCTAAATTTTCTCCAGATGCAACAAGGGTGGGCTATGTGAGTAAAATGAATGTATATGTGGAAGACCTTGTATCCAATCAAGTACTTCCAATTACCCATGATGGAGGAGGCGATATTATTAATGGAACATTCGACTGGGTTTACGAAGAAGAATTAGATTGTAGAGACGGCTTCCGATGGAGCCCTGATGGTAAAAATATAGCCTACTGGCAGTTTAATACTAAAGCAATTGGGACTTTTTACCTGATAAATAATATTGATTCCGTTTATTCGCAGCCCATTCCATTTCCTTATCCCAAAGTGGGTACAACCTTATCTTCAGTTAAGGTAGGTGTAGTAGCTGCAAGCGGGGGGGCAACCCGATGGTTTGCTATTCCTGGAGATGCTCAGAATAACTATTTGGCCAGAATGGATTTTATTCCTGCTTCGAACGAAATAATGGTTCAACAACTTAATAGACTTCAGAATACAAATAAAATATGGATTGGTGATATCAAATCAATGCTGGTTAAAAATATCATGACAGAAACAGATAAGGCATTTCTTGACTTACATGATGATACCCGTTGGCTTGAGCATGAAAAATATTTCACCTGGACCAGTGAAAGGGATGGATGGCGACATTTATATAGGGTTTCAAGAGATGGGAAAGAAATTAAGTTAATTACAAAGGGGGATTTCGATGTGTTACAGATTAGTTGTATTGATCCTAGTAATGGCTATGTTTATTATATTGCTTCTCCTAAAAATTATACCCAGCGGTATCTTTTCAGAAGTCGATTAGATGGTTTGGGTATGGTTGAACAAGTGACACCAGAAAAAATGGAGGGGCAAAGTAACTATCAAATGTCGGCTGATGCAAAATGGGCCATTCAAACATTCCAAAATGTGGCAACTCCTCCGACGATATCTCTTATAAGTTTGCCTAGTCATAAAGAAATACGAAAGTTGGAAGATAACCATGAGGTGAAGGAAAAATATGATCTACTTGGGTTAAACAAAAAGCAATTTTTTAAAGTAGATATCGGTGATTTGGAGCTAGATGCATCCATGATAAAACCAATAGGTTTTAACCCTGCAAAAAAATACCCTTTACTTTTTTATGTATATGGAGAGCCCGCTGGATCTACTGTTCAGGATGTATGGGAAGGTAGCGACCTATGGCATCAGTATATGGCTCAGCGAGGTTATATTGTTGTTAGCATAGATAATAGAGGAACCAAAACACCTCGAGGAAAAGAATGGCGTAATGCTATTTATAGGCAGATTGGAATACTAGCATCAGAAGATCAAAGTAAGGCTGCGCTTAAAATATTTAGCATGTTCCCATTCATAGATTCTTCGAGAGTGGGTATCTGGGGCTGGAGTGGAGGCGGTCAAATGACACTCAATTGCATGTTTCGTTACCCAGGAATTTATAAAACAGGCCTTGCGGTTTCTTTTGTTTCCGATCAGAAACTTTATGACGCTACTTACCAAGAAAGATACATGGGTTTGTTGACTGATAATGCCAAAGGATATAAAGAAGGCTCACCAATCAATTATGCTAAAAATTTACTGGGAAAGTTAATGATAATTCATGGTACTGGTGATGACAATGTTCATTACCAAAGCTTTGAAATGTTAGCGAATGAATTGATTAAGAATAACAAACTTTTTGATATGATGTCTTATCCTATGCGTACACATAGTATTAGTGAAAGGTCTAATACTTCACTGCATCTTCGGCGTACCATGGAGAAATTTTGGAAGGATAACTTATAATGAATTATATTTAAGAAAAAATCATGGAAAATTATCCCAGTATTTTTAATGATGTAATTGGACCTGTCATGCGCGGTCCATCCAGTTCTCACTGTGCTGCTTCTTTAAGGATTGGAAGATTATGCCGCGACCTAATGGATGGCCAGTTAAACCATATTTTAATTGAGTTTGATCCCCAGGGTTCCCTTGCTACAACGCATAAAAGCCAAGGATCTGATATGGGTTTGTTTGGTGGTTTTCTTGGCTGGGAAGCTTATGATGAGCGATTACCGCAGTCTGAAAAGTTTATTGAAACGGCAGGTATTGATATTGAAATCGAAATTTTGGATATCGATGCCAACCACCCCAATACCTATAAGATTACCTTGAGCAATAAGCAGGAATGTCATAGATTGACGGCCATTTCCACTGGTGGAGGAATGATAGAAGTAATTGAAATTGACCGAGCAAAAGTTTCGATGGCGGGTGATTTTTATGAAACCCTTGTTTACTGTGATCGTTCAGATAAGGTGATTCAATTTGTTAGTGAAGTATTTGATTTTGACGAAATCAAATGGCACCAGGGAGAGGTTTCTTTTGTTGAAATAAAAGCTCAGCAATTCCTTGGAGAAAATTTCTGCCAAGAGTTAATGGCAATGGATGAAGTGAATTTCATTAAAAAATTATCTCCTGTTCTGCCTGTGATGTCACGAAAAGATCTGCTCGTACCTTTCATCAACAGCGAGGAAATGCTTGCTTATAACGAAGATAAAAATCTTCAATTATGGGAGTTGGCTATTGTTTACGAAAGTGCAAGGGGTAATATTTCTAAGGAGGAGGTGTTTGAAAAAATGAGGTCCATCGTAAGGATAATGGATGCTGCTATACAGCTGGGTTTGAAAGGTACAAGTTATGATGATCGCATCTTAGGAAGTCAATCTTTGCAATTGAAGGAGCAACTGGATAACAAACGATTAATGGGAGGTGCTGCTAATAACACCATTATCATGTTTGTATCGGCCATGATGGAAGTAAAAAGTTCTATGGGGGTAATAGTTGCGGCACCAACTGCTGGATCTTGCGGGGCTTTACCAGGTGCGATAATTGGTATGGCCAACTCTTTAGCATTGTCTGAGGATGAAATCGTAAAAGCGATGCTTTCTGCAGGTTTGATTGGGGTTTTTATTGCAGCAAATGCAACCTTTGCTGCAGAAGTTGGAGGGTGTATGGCTGAGTGTGGATCCGCCTCTGGGATGGCCGCCGCTGCCTTGGCAGGTATGGTAAATGGTTCATTGCACCAGTCCCTTGCTGCAGCTTCTTTAGCACTTCAAAATACATTGGGCTTAATCTGTGATCCAATTGGCAATAGGGTAGAGGCTCCTTGCTTAGGTAGAAATGTGATGGCTGCTACCAATGCAGTTTCCTGCGCTAATATGGCATTATCCAATTACAATCATCTTATTCCTTTGGACGAGGTAATTGAAACAATGCAAAAGGTGGGTAACGAAATTCATCATACGTTGCGGTGTACCAATTTGGGAGGACTTTCCATTACAAAGACTGCAAAAAAAATTGAAGAGAGCTTAGAACAACAACCTTCCTCTTTTTTTAAAATTTGTTAAATAACTAACTATGTTTGATAGAAATATTTATATTGAACGAAGAAGAAAGTTGAAAATTGCAGTAGGTAGCGGATTGATTTTATTTCTTGGAAATGATCAAAGCAGCATTAATTTTAAAGATAACCTTTATCATTTCCGACAAGACAGTAGTTTTTTATATTTTTTTGGTATCGACAGACCTGGATTATATGGCATTATTGATATCGATAATAATAATGAAATATTATTTGGAGATGACCTCACAGTAGAACAGATGGTTTGGACAGGTTACCAGCTTAGACTTGCTGAGCAAGCTGATAGAATTGGAGTCACAATGGTTAAAAGGCTCAATGAATTGGAGTTGTTTATTCAGAAAGTACGTGCCCAATATCAAAAAATTCATTTTCTGCCCCCTTACCGTCCGGAGCACTTACAAAAGCTAAGTTCCTTATTGGAAATCACTGAAACAATTTTGTTTGATATAGCTTCCATAGAATTGATACAATCAATTGTTTCCTTAAGATCTGTTAAGGCATTAGAGGAAGTGGAAGAAATTAGTAAGGGTGTAAATATAACTGTTGATATGCAGCTTAAAGCAATGCATTTCGCTAAAGAAGGGATGACAGAAGCAAAGATTGCAGGTGAATTGCAAAGTATTGCAATATCATCTGGTGGCGATCTTTCTTTTCCTACCATACTTACAGTGAATGGTCAAATACTTCACAACCATTATAGTAATACCATTCTAAAAAATGGCGCACTTGTATTGTGTGATTGCGGTGCTGAAACTGGTATGCATTATGCCGGCGATCTTACGCGAACATTTCCTGTAGGTAACAAATTTAGCTCCATTCAAAGGGATATATATGCTATCGTTTTAAATGCCCATACGGAAGCAGTAAATGCTTTGCAACCTGGTAAATTATTTAAGGAGATTCATCTGCTTGCCTGTGAAAAATTGGTGGAGGGATTGCAGCAAATAGGCCTAATGAAAGGCAATGCCAAGGAAGCTGTAATGGAAGGGGCTCATGCTCTTTTTTTTCCTTGCGGTCTTGGACATATGATGGGATTGGATGTACATGATATGGAAAATTTAGGAGAACAGTATGTTGGGTATACGGACGTTCTCAAAAAAAGCACCCAATTTGGATTAAAATCCTTGCGTCTCGGACGTGCATTGGAACCTGGTTTTGTTGTTACTGTGGAGCCAGGTCTTTATTTTATTCCAGAATTAATAGACCAATGGAATACCCAACAAAAATTCACTGATTTTATTAACTATGACCAGCTAGATAGGTATAAAGATTTTGGAGGTATTCGGGTTGAAGAAGATTTTTTGATTACCTCCAATGGCCATAGGTTGCTAGGTAAAGAATTGCCGAAATCACCTGAAGAAATCGAATCCTTAAGGGGTTAGTTGATTATAAAACTTGATTTCTTGAAATCAAGTTAAACTACTATTCAGCATTTTCTTTTTTTCGTGCACAGAATGGATATGGGTAATCTTAGTAGTATTCTTTTAACCTATTCCTACAAATCGATATCGCTTCATAGCTAACTTCAAAAATATGGATAATCAACAGTACGAATATGTAAAGGAAACTAAAGGGAAACTTTTGCTAGGTTCATTATTTAGCCCTGCAATATTCAATACCAGGATATATGTATGTGTAGTATTGTTTTTCCAGTTTTTTTTACTACTACCTACCATAGCCCAAAACAAAGTGAATCCCAAACTTGCCAAGTTTTCTGTGGGTAAGGACAAACCCAATATAATAATTTTTCTTACTGATGATCTTGGCTATGGAGATCTTGGATGTTATGGCAATCCTATAATCAAAACACCCAACATTGATCGATTTGCTACCCAAGGTGTTCTGTTAACAGATTGCCACTCTGGTGGAACTGTTTGCTCTCCTTCAAGAGCTGCTTTATTAACTGGAAGAAACCCACATAGGGTTGGTTTCTATGATATTTTGAGAAGCAATAACTGCTTTTTAAAAAGCGATGAATTGACTATTCCAGAAATGCTGAAGCCAGCTGGGTATGCTTCTTGTTTTGTGGGTAAATGGCATTTATCTCAGTTAGAAAATAATGTAAAATTTAAGGGTCAAAATAATCAACCCACACCAGGTACTCAGGGATTTGATCATTGGTTTGCAACAACACATAATTCTTTTGATGGGCCTCGTAGTTTGAAAAAATTTATAAGGAATGGAACAGCTGTTGGTGACATTACTGAATCTTATTGTAATGTAATTGTGAAAGAGGCTTGTGAATGGATGAGCAGTATTGAAAAAGGCAAACCCTTTTTTTTACAAGTGTGTACTCATGAACCTCATACCCCTATTGATCCTCCGGAAGAATACAGTAATCAGTACAAGAATGCGCGGGTAGATTCTTTGGAAAAAAATACTAAGTACGGAGGTCTAACTAGGCCAGCTGGAATTGAAAAAAATAAGGATAAGTATTATGGAACCGTATCTCAACTAGATAATGCGTTTGGTCAATTGATGAAATACTTGGATAGTGCAGGATTAGCCGAAAATACCCTCGTTATTTTTACAAGTGATAATGGACCTGAATCTCCAGTAAATTTTGAAGAGTCAAAAGGTAAATGGGCTGATCCAATTAGAGATAATTGTTTTGGAACACCTGGCTTATTAAAAGGGATGAAAAGGTTTACCTATGAAGGTGGGCATAGAGTGCCCGGCATTATCCGTTGGCCATCTGCCATACAACCGGGTCAACGTAGCGATCAATTAGTGAATGGTACAGATTATTTTCCAACTATTTGTAAGATTGCTGGAGTTACTATGCCAACCGATAGGGTAATTGATGGAGTAGATGCTATGCCTGCATTTTTAAATCAACCATCCAGTAAGGAGCATACTGCTATTTGGCTTTTGCAGCTCAACGATGATATGTATTCAGCAATGCCGAGTATGTCAATGCGTTATAAGGAATATACTTTAATCGGCCATTTGCCAGCTAAATCAGATTCTGTATCATTGCTAAACTGGATGTATCAATCAAAGCCAGTAAAATTTGAATTATACAATATCAAAAAAGATATGGAACAACAATTTGATATTTCAAAAAAGTATCCCGAGCTATTAAAAAAACTAATACCCATGATGACAAATTTATGGGTTGATATTAGGGAAGACGGAAAAAAAAATGCCGCTACATTTAAACAAAAAAAATAGTTCAATAAATAACTTTGTAAACTATAATTATCTTAACCAGGTTCTAGCTAAAAAAAAATAGCCATGAACTTACGCTAGATGTTAAAATGCCTTTTAATACAAATGCGTTGGTTTATATTACTGGTAATTTGTTTGAGATAAAAAAGCCCTGCAAATCCATTAGTGAACTGTCGGATATTTATTTTATTAAAAAGAAAAATTCCTATTTTATTTTTTGGATAGGATCTGGAATTTATCAATTTTCTGCATCCTTGGCAAAACCCTCATTCTAAATTATCACTATTTCTACCTTGCAATTTTAATTTATTTTTTTTAGTGCTATTTTTTTTCTTGCTTACTTAATTGAATGACAAACTGATTTTGGATAATATAAGTAAAGAAACTGATAATATTTACATATACACTTATACAATTGTCTATTATTTTTAAAGAACTTAGTTTTTAATAGAGTATTAATACTAATTTTTCAGAAATAGCATTATTCTAAAATAGCAAATTATTCCATCTATTTTAATAGCAACTACATTTGGCTTAATCATACATGCTCAAATTTTAATAAATAAAAATTAGGGTTCACGCTAGATCAAGTAATTAATTAAAAATAATATATCTATGAATTTCTGTAAAATTTCAATTTCTGTTTTTTTCTCTCTTCTTGTAGCACAGGGTATTGGCAATGCAACAAATCTACCTCTTCGTGCTAAAAGTAAAAATGATAGTATTACAAATACTGCGTACGCTTTGGC
>CANJAW010000129.1:0-7637 GCA_947472215.1 Chitinophagaceae bacterium | reverse complement strand
TGTCACAAAAAAGTTTTCTAAAAAAATACTTACCCTGGTGAAATTTATTTATGGTGGTACATTGGTATATGCTGTAGCCGGTGTATTTGACACCATTTTATTAGCTTCTGTATCCAATAATGGGCTGGCTGCAGTGGCAGTATATTCATTGGCACAAAATATGGCTAGTCTAATTCAAGCCCCCCAGCGTGGAATCATCTCCTCCTCTATCGCTGCACTATCCAAAGCTTGGAAAGACAAAGACCATAAGAGGATACTAACTATTTATCGACAGTCCTCCATTAACCAATTAATATTTGCTGTGGGAATGTTTTCCTTAATCTGGTTGAATTTCGCTGATGGTATTTTTACCTTTCATTTACAAAGTGGCTATCTTGATGCTAAATGGGTTTTCTTTTTCATAGGACTTATGCGTATCGTTGATATGGGGACCGGTGTCAATTCGCAAATTATTGCCACTTCTACACTTTGGAAATTTGAATTTTATACAGGTATAATTTTATTGTCCATTACCCTTCCATTAAATTACGTACTGACAAAATATTATTTTGATATCATGGGACCCGCAATTGCCAACCTTATTTCTTTTACCATATATAATCTCATCCGATATTGGTATCTGCAAAAAAAGTTTAACATGCAACCTTTTACTCTTCAATCCTTGTTCACAATTATGTTAGGCATAGGCTCATTTTATAGTTGCTATTTCCTCTTCAATAGCTACCATGGAATGATTTGGTTGGTAATTAGAAGCACCTGCTTTATCGCCTTGTATGGTTCGGGTACTATCTTATTAAAACTATCCTCCGATATTTTGCCTATTTGGAATACCTTTCAAAAAAGGCTAGGCCTTCGGCGATGATACTTTTATAGTTAGCGTTTGAAAAATATTGGGTTGTTTTTATCCTGCTATAATGTAATAGAAGAAACGAAATAAATACCATAACTAATCTTCGAACTGGTCCTTATGGAGTAAGTGAAATTCTTCCTCCAGTGATAAATTTATTATTGTAGTATTCCTCCATTAAACTGCTAATTGTAACACCGTCCCGTACGCTGCTGTGTACAAAATAATTATTACCTAAATACACTCCTACATGACTAATTCCACCACTGGTATTGAAAAAAACTAAATCCCCTTCAAGTAGATCTGTAGTAGCTATTTTCATACATTGATTAAATTGATCCTTTGAAGTTCGGGGAAGGGTTAAGCCATATACTTTGGATACTAATTTTTCCGTAAAAGCACTGCAATCAATTCCATTTAGATCAGTCCCACCATATCTATAACGCGTAGCCCACCATTCGTTGATGAAATTATAAAGGGAAAAATTTTTGATACTTTCTACTTCCCTATCCATTAACATAGCAAACTTAAACTGTAAAGAAGAGCAACTTTCTATATTTTCTTTAGGGTTAGCTATAATGGCTGGTGATTGAGTATTGGTAATTGGATTCAATTTTACCTTTTCTTCAACAATACCGATGGTGTTGGAAATTACTTGCGCAGTAAGTTCAATGCCATCAATAAATTTGAGGGAAATACTATGTTTTGTAATGGGGGTTTCTCTTTCTAGCTTGATATTATTTTGTGCTTGTAGCACCGAAGCTGATTCTGGCAAAAGTCCCATTCCGAATGCTAAAAAAAATATGTATTTCATACATTAAATTTTAAGTCTATACATTAGTACGACTTAACCTTCTATTATAAATTCATCTATTTCATCTTTACTCACGATGTCTTCCAAGTCTTCTGTATAAATCATCAGGTAACAACAATTTATTCACATATCCATAAAATCCTTTGTAAAGGTAAGACTCAAAAATCAAAGCCTAGGGTAACAGCAGTAACTATTTGATTTCCATATCATTACCATGTGGAAAAAAGAATTAGAGAAGCAATTCAATCTGAACGATATTTGCAAGACAGCAAAGATAGAATATATGAAAATGGCAAATTGGTAGCAATATTTTTTTCAAAGATTGTTATTACTATTAATTATTTTACTGTTCCCTAATTTCTATAACTTTCAGCTATCTGTTTACAAATTATCAGTTAAAAAATTAGATTACTTTCCTATGGATTTTTCGCACTTGCACGTTCATACCCAGTTCTCTTTATTGGACGGAGCTGCATCTATCAAAAACTTATACCAAAAAGCAATTGCTGAAAAAATGCCAGCACTTGCTATCAGTGACCATGGTAATATGTTTGGTGCATTTGAATTTGTAAAGGAAGCCTATAAACACCGTAATGAAGATAAAACCCTAAAAGTAAAACCAATCATAGGTTGTGAGTTTTATATCACTACCGACAGAACGCGTAAAACATTTAGTAAGGAAGAAAAGGATCCCCGCAATCACCAGATTTTACTGGCTAAGAATGATATTGGATATAAAAACCTGGTTAAACTTACCTCCTTGGGATATATTGAAGGAATGTATTCCAAATATCCCCGAATCGATAAGCAACTTATTCACAAATACCATGAAGGTCTTATTGCTACTACTTGTTGCCTGGGGGCATTGGTACCACAAACCATTTTAAAAAAAGGCGAGGAAGAGGGTGAGAATGAATTTAAATGGTGGTTGAATATATTTCAGGAAGATTATTATATCGAATTGCAAAGGCATGGTATTCCCGAGCAGGATAAAGTAAATCTGGTATTATTAAAATTTGCCAAAAAATATAATGTCAAAATAATTGCCAGTAATGATTCTCACTATGTTGATCAAAAGGATTCCAATGCTCATGATATCCTTTTATGTATCAACACCGGTGAAAAACAGTCAACGCCTAAATGGAGTGAGGTTTCAGATGATGATGTCCAAGTAAAAAATAGGCGTTTTGCATTTCCCAACGACCAGTTTTACCTGAAGACTGCTGCAGAAATGACCAAAGTTTTCGAAGATATACCCGAAGCCATTGATAATACCAATGAAATTGTTTCAAAGGTGGAATTGCTAGATTTAAAGAGAGATATTCTTTTACCTCATTTTGTAGTACCAGCCAACTTCACCTCACAGGATGAGTATTTATCTCATCTAACCTGGACAGGGGCAAAAGAACGCTATAAAATTTTCACTCCGGAAACGGAAGAACGAATCAATTTTGAATTGGGCGTTATTAAGGAAATGGGATTTGCCGGTTACTTTCTTATTGTAAGTGATTTTATAGTGGCAGGTAAGGAAATGGGTGTGTTTGTTGGTCCTGGCCGTGGTTCTGCTGCTGGTAGTGTGGTGGCCTATTGCATCGGCATTACCAATATTGACCCAATCAAGTACAACCTGCTGTTTGAAAGGTTTTTAAATCCCGAACGAAAATCAATGCCGGATATAGACACCGATTTTGATGATGAAGGCAGGCAAAAGGTAATCGATTATGTTGTACAGAAATATGGAAAAAGTCAGGTTGCCCAAATTATAACTTATGGCACGATGGCTGCCAAATCAAGTATTGCAGATGTATCAAGAGTAATGGATCTTCCATTGGCCGAAAGCAGGGCATTGTCCAAATTGGTACCTGAAAAACCTGGTATCAATCTAAAAAGATTGCTGCATGCACCCTTCACCACTAAGGAAGCCAAGGATGGCACCAAATCACTGGAAGAAAAGGAGCAATTACAACCAGAGGATATTGAAAACGTAAAAAAACTCCGCGAAATATATAATGGGACTGATCTACACAGTATTATTTTACATGAGGCTGAAATCTTGGAAGGCTCTGTAAGAAATACCGGTATCCATGCATCGGCCATTATCATTGCCCCGAAAGATCTTACCGACCTACTGCCGGTGGCCTCTTCAAAAGAATCTGATCTGTGGCTTACCCAAATTGAAGGAGGTTCCATTGAAGAAGCGGGTGTAATTAAAATGGACTTTTTGGGTCTAAAAACTTTGAGTATCCTTAAAACCGCCTTGTCATTAATCAAGCAGCACCACGATGTGAGTATTGCCATTGATGACATACCATTGGATGACGAGTTGACTTATAAACTTTATCAGCAGGGAGATACCAATGCTACCTTCCAGTTTGAAAGTGTGGGTATGCAAAAATATTTGCGCGAGTTGAAGCCCGATAAATTTGCCGATCTCATCGCAATGAATGCCCTTTATCGTCCAGGTCCTATCGCTTATATTCCTGAATACATTGACCGTAAACTTGGAAAAAAGCAGGTCGAATATGATTTGCCTGATATGGAGGAATACCTGAAAGAAACTTATGGCATCACCGTTTACCAAGAACAGGTGATGTTACTTTCCCAAAAATTAGCAGGTTTTAGTAAAGGAGATGCAGATGTACTCAGAAAGGCAATGGGTAAAAAGCAACTTGCTGTATTGGATAAAATGAAAGTTCAATTTGTTAATGGGGCTACTGCTAAAGGCCATGCAAAAGATAAACTAGAAAAAATCTGGACAGATTGGGAAGCCTTTGCTCAATACGCCTTCAATAAATCACATTCAACTTGTTATGCATTTGTAGCTTATCAGACTGCTTATTTAAAAGCCCATTACCCAAGCGAATACATGGCGGCTGTTTTAAACCATGCAGGCAGTATCGATAAAATCACCTTCTTTATGGAAGAGTGTAAAAGAATGGGATTAACTGTGCTAGGGCCTGATATCAATGAATCACAGAATGGTTTTGCGGTAAACCAAAAAGGAGAAATCCGTTTTGGTTTTAGCGGTCTTAAGGGGGTGGGTGAAAATGCCATTGAAAATATCATTGAAGAAAGAAGTAAACACGGACATTTTACTTCTGCATTCGATTTGGCAAAAAGAGTTAACCAACGTGCTGCTAATAAAAAATCTTTGGAAAGTTTAATTTATTCAGGTGCATTTGACTGCTTCAAGGACATTACAAGAGCTCAATATTTTTATGCTGCCCCTGGAGATACTCAAGGCCTTGAAAAAATCCTGAAATTTGGCAGTGTTTTTCAATTTCAAAATGCCAGTGTCAGTAATACTTTGTTTGGTGATCTGCAAATGCCTGATATCGTTCCTCCAAAATTAGCTATCTGCGAACCTTGGCCATTGGCAGAACAACTTGATTTTGAAAAAGAAGTCACAGGCATGTATATGAGTGGCCATCCATTAGACAATTTTAAATTTGAAATGCGGCATTACAATATTAGTAGATTAGCTGACTACAATGAATTTAAAGCCGCTGTAAACACTCATTCCAATCCAAATAGGCAATTTAGGTTGGCGGGCCTAGTAGTAGATGCACAGCAGCGGCTTACCAAAACCGGTAAAAATTTTGCCATACTTTCCATTGAAGATTATAGTGGTAAAAGTGAATTCATGCTTTGGAGTGAGGATTATGTGAAATACATAAACTATCTAGAAAAAGGATTGATTGTACTGATTGAAGGTGGCTTTAAAACCAGGTACAATAGCGAACAATATGAATTTAAATTATCCAAAATTCATTTACTAGAGACTGTAAAACCGGCCTTAACTAAACAGGTCATTGTAGAAGTGCAACCACAATTTATAAGCACCCAATTTGTTCATTTTATTGAAAATAATGTTAAGAAACACCCAGGAAAAACCGGACTCAAGTTTAATATTGTTGATATTAGAAATAATTACAAGGTAGGTATGTATAGTTTAGAAACCGGATTTACGATGAATGATGATATGGCAGTTTTTTTAAATGAAAATAAAGATATTGAGGTAAGTGTTATTACCGGCTAGTATAAGACTCATATATCAATATTTCGTTATTAATTAAAACCAAGTTTTTGTACTTTTAGCCAAACCATGGTGAAATGGCAAAATAACATATTAACACTGACAATTAGATTGTGAATATGTCAATGCTACACCTTTAAGGATTTGGATGTATTTTTGTCTTTCTAAAAATAAAATAAATAAATTATACTTATGGCACAAGAATTCACGGACGCAAACTTCAAAACGCAAGTTATTGACTCCGATAAATTATCAGTAATTGATTTTTGGGCAGAATGGTGTGGCCCTTGCCGTGCTATTGGTCCGGTCATTGAAGAGCTTTCAAAAGAGTACGAAGGAATCGTAAATGTAGGTAAGGTAAATGTTGACCATAACCCACAAATATCTACTGATTATGGTATCACTAGTATTCCTGCTATTCTTTTTGTAAAATGCGGTGTGGTAGTTGATAAATTGGTGGGTGCTCAGCCAAAAGCAAATTTTGTTAAAAAGATAGATGCTCTTAAGTAATCTTATCTTGTTGCAATAAAAAACCGAAGATGATATCTTCGGTTTTTTTTATTGAAAATTTTTCGATTATTTTTTTTGTTTCTAATTGGTACTATTTTCAAAAGGTTGATTAAATGCTTTCTAAAACCTTTTTTATTCTCTAAATATTTACCCCATTAACATTCCGGCGATAGTAGCCGATAAATAGGAAGCCAGCGTACCACAAAGTAATGCCCGCATACCTAGTTTTGCCAGGTCGGCCCTTCTTTCAGGCACCAAGGCACCAATACCACCAATTTGCATTCCAACAGAACTGAAATTTGCAAATCCACAAATAGCAAAACTAACTATTAGCAAAGATTTATCTGAAATGACACTTTGATACCCTTTCACTAACACACCCGCCGAATTGGGTACCATTGTTTGGGTTAAATCACTGAATGCGACAAATTCGTTGATGGTTAATTTTTTTCCCAACATAGTTGCAACATTAGAAACATCGGCTGTAGGTACACCCATTGCCCATGCCATAGGGGAAAATAGTTTACCAAAAATCCAATCAAGCGTTAAACTAAAATCAAGGTGTAGTAACATCCCAAATTTCATCAATAAAAAATTAATTAAGGCAATCAATCCTAAAAATCCGATTAACATCGCTATCACATTTACTGAAATTTTCATACCATCTCCTGCCCCATGGGAAATTGCATCAATCACATTCGTATAAGGCGATTTAACTTCTAATGTAACTTTACCCATCGTTTCACTTTCCTCCGTTTCGGGCCATACAATTTTTGAGATTACGAGTGCAGCTGGAGCAGCCATTAAACTGGCTGCCAGCAAATACTCTGCCTTTGCGCCAAAGCTTACATAAACCACCAAAATTCCCCCTGCAATGCAAGCGAGACTTCCACTCATACTGGCAAGCAACTCACTCATGGTCATCCCTTTCAAATAAGGCCTGATCATTACTTGTGCTTCCACCTGTCCTACAAAGGCACTGGCCACATTACTTAATGCTTCTGCACCGCTAACTCTCATCACCCAGTTCATTGCTTTTGCCACAATAGATACAATTCTTTGCATCAAACCGAAATGATAAAATATGGCGACTAAAACACATACTAATATAATAGTGGCTAAAACGCTAAACCCAAAAATGAAAACGCCCGGAGTTCGGTATGGTACAGCTCCTCCAGCCATATTATCCGCCATTAATCCCCCGTATACAAAGGCTGCGCCTTGTTTTGCAAAAGCCTCCAAATGGGTGATAACACTTCCCACTTTTTGAAAAAATGATTTTACAAAGGGTACTTTAAAAATAAGTAAAGCAATGACAATCTGTAACAAAATACCACTTCCTACCAATCGGTAGTTGATCCGTTTTTTATTGTTAGATACAAGCCAAGCAATACCTAATATCAATATTACCCCTATGAGTCCCTGAAATC
>CANJAW010000128.1:0-7638 GCA_947472215.1 Chitinophagaceae bacterium | reverse complement strand
TGCAGTATTGCCCTTGATAATTGGCTTGTATTTTTTTGTGATTCGCTGGAAGAAAAAAACGATTCAAAAAATAGGCGATACGGTGTTGGTAAATCAGCTGATGCAGGAGTATAGTCCTAAAAAATTTCGCCTCAAATTCGTGTTATTTTCACTTGCATTTTCAATCGCGCTACTTGCGTTGGCCAATCCGCGAATGCCTCTAGGCAACACATTGGTTAATCGAAGTGGAATAGACGTTATGATTGCGTTGGATGTAAGTAAAAGCATGCTGGCGAAAGATATAAAGCCAGACAGGCTGGAAAGGGCCAAGCAGGTTTTGTCCAAGCTGATTGATCAATTGGGTGATGACCGAATCGGAATTGTTGTATTTGCCGGTAGGGCATATTTACAAATGCCCCTTACCACCGACCATGCAGCTGCTAAAATGTATTTATCCTCCGCTACACCCGATGTAGTTCCTACTCAAGGAACGGTAATTGGGGATGCTTTAAAAATGTGCTTCGCTTCATTTAATGCAAAGGAAAAGAAATTTAAATCAATTATTCTTGTAAGTGATGGGGAAGACCATGATGAAAATGCGAATACTTTAGCTAAGGCCATCGCAAGTGAAGGAGTAATAATTAATACAATTGGTATCGGTTCACCTGAAGGCGCAATCATTCTAGATTCAGAAACCAATGAACCAAAGAAGGATGCTGAAGGAAATCCGGTAGTTACAAAGTTGAATGAAACTCAGTTACAAAGTATTGCAACAAATGGTAATGGAATCTATCAATTATTTACCAATACAGATGAGGTAGTTACCCAGTTGCAATCACAGTTAAAAGGTATGGAACAAAAACCAATTACTGAAAAATCCATGGTCAACTACCAGTATTTTTTTCAATGGTTACTAGCGCTCGTATTGCTGCTGTTGTTGGTTGATTTCTTTATTACAGAAGTTAAAGAAGTTAAAAAAAGCCAATTGGTTAAAGTGGTTAAACGAAGCGGAATTTCTTTCTTTTTACTGTTTTTATTTTTTACACCTTTTGTAACAGTTGCTCAAAATTCGGATGGTCTTATTAAAAAAGGAAATGAGGCGTACAATAAAAAAAAGTACGAGTTGGCGCAGGAAAGTTACCAGAAAGCACTTACTAAAAACCCTGTCAATATAAAGGCCCAGTATAATCTAGGCAATGCTTTGTATAAAAGTGAAAAGCCGGAAGATGCAGTAAGTGCTTATGATGTAGCTATCCAAAATAGCAAACTTCCTGCTGAAAAGTCGGGCGCATTGTATAATAAAGGAGTCGTGCTGCAGCATGCAAAAAAAACACCCGAATGCATCGCTGCGTATAAAGATGCCTTACGACTGAATCCATCCGATGATGATGCGAGGTTTAATTTGCAAAAGGCTTTACAACAGCAGCAACAACAAAAGGATAAAGAAAACAAGGAAGACAAAAAACCATCCGAAGAACCCAAAAAAAATGAACCGAAAAAGCCAGCGGAAAATAAGGATCAAAATGAACAGCCCAAAAAGCAACCCTCTAAGATGACACAAAAAGAGGCGGAAGAAAAATTGAAAGCCTTGTTGGAGCAGGAAAAAAAATTACAGGATAAACTGAGAAAAGTAAGTGCAGCAGCTCCTGAAAAACCGGAAAAAGACTGGTAATTTTTTATAGTATCAGATTTAATATAATGTATAGCAACTATTTTCCTGTCAAGTTATCAGCGGCTATTCGAAAGCATCTTATCAATCTGATAAATCAATACGTGCAACAAAACCATGCGGATAGCCGGTGAATGCTTGCCAGGATTTTAAAAAAAATAAATGCCTGCAGGGTAAACAACCCTTTCATTTTTGTTGTTATTTTGAACTAATTTTAAATTTATGCAACTGTATTGTGAATCAATGACGGAATATAAACGTCTAAAAACCCGAGAAGTGAAAATCGGAAATCTCTTGCTGGGTAATAATCATCCTGTGCGGGTTCAAACCATGACGACTACCGATACCATGGATACGATTGCCACGGTGGAACAAACCATCCGTTGTATTGAGGCAGGTGCTGAGTTGGTTCGCATTACCGCTCCTTCTAAAAAGGAGGCGGAAAATCTTGCGAATATAAAAAAGGAGTTGAATAGCCGGGGCTATTTTGTGCCATTGATTGCAGACATTCATTTTACTCCCAATGCGGCTGAAATAGCAGCTGCTATTGTCGAAAAGGTAAGAGTAAATCCGGGTAATTACGTGGATAAGAAAAAATTTGAACAAATAGATTATACCGATGCTGAATATGCCGAAGAGATTGAACGAATAAGGGATCGATTTACCCCATTGGTCAAAATTTGCCGGCAGCATGGTACTGCTATGCGTATAGGCACCAATCACGGGTCGCTTAGTGACCGAATCATGAGTCGCTACGGGGATACTGCAATGGGGATGGTGGAGAGTGCGATGGAGTTTTTACGAATTGCTAGGGGGGAGGATTTTCATAATATTATATTGAGTATGAAAAGTAGTAATCCGCTAGTAATGGTGCAGGCGTACAGGCTACTAGTAAGCCATATGATGCAGGAATTTGGCGAGTGCTATCCTTTGCATTTGGGAGTAACCGAAGCGGGTGATGGGGAAGATGGAAGAATCAAATCCGCCATAGGAATTGGTACATTGTTGGAGGATGGAATTGGAGATACGATACGGGTAAGTCTTACCGAAGATCCAGAGTTGGAAATACCGGTGTGTAGAGATATCGTGAAACGGTATTCTGAAAATCGGCTACACGATACAGTTAGCAAGGCAATTCCTGTAATTGAAAAGTTGCCTTTTTCTCCATTTGAGTATAAGCGCAGAGAAAGTTTTGCAGTAAGTAATTTGGGGGCTAAGCAAGTCCCTGTGGTGATTGCAGATCTTAGTAAGATTGAAAAAATTACACCTGCACATTTGCAAACGGTAGGATATACCTATGATGAAGTTTCAGACAAGTGGGCCATCAGCGATATGGCAGCAGATTATATTATTACAGGTAACCAGCTATTGGATTTTGCCTTACCCGGCACCGTTAGAGTAATTGTATATCCTGCTACTTGGCAACTGGCAATTGATAAGGAAACCTATTTCCCCTTGTTTAAAGACAGCGGTTATGTGGCAGCCGAGTCAATATCTGAGCACCTCAATTTTGTAATGGTTGACTGCTTCAGCGATAATACAGCGATCAATGACTTTACTTATTTGGATGATTTGGCAAATGACCCCAAAGTTGTTATTTGTCTTAGTTCTAACAATACACTTGCCATGCAGTCTGTGCGGCGAATGATGATTGAGTTCATGAACCGCGGTATTAAAAACCCTGTCATTTTGATTACCGAAAGTAATTGGGCTACTGCCGATGAACACCTCATTCATTTTGCCACCGAAACTGGCGCATTGTTTTTGGAAGGAATGGGAGATGGCATCTGCTTGGGAATGTCGCCAGGCGCATACAGTGCGGCTGCAAACATTGCAGTAAGTGGTAGAAATTATATCGCTAATGCTTCCGTTGAACAATTTATCAATAATACCAGTTTTTCAATTTTACAGGCTACCCGAACTAGAATTTCTAAAACAGAATATATCAGTTGTCCTAGTTGTGGTAGAACCCTGTTTGAATTGCAAGAGACCACTGCAAAAATCCGGAGTGTTACCAATCATTTGAAGGGAATTAAAATTGCGATTATGGGTTGTATCGTAAATGGCCCTGGCGAAATGGCCGACGCAGATTTTGGATATGTAGGAAGTGGGATTGGAAAAATTACTTTATATAGAGGCAAAGAAGTAGTAAAAAGAAATGTAGATAGTGCCATTGCAGTAGATGAATTGATTAATTTATTGAAGGAAAGTGATGCATGGGTAGAGGCACCGGTTAATATAAAATAGTTTCTCTAGTTAATAGATATGTATGCAAACAGATTTTCTTGTAATTGGTAGTGGTATAGCAGGGTTAACCTATGCATTAAAGGTGGCCCATGATTGCCCGGATAAAACCATTACAATCGTCACTAAAACTCAAAGCGACGAAACCAATACAAAATATGCCCAAGGTGGCATTGCAGGTGTAATGGACTTTGACAAGGATAGTTTCAACAAACATATTGAAGACACTTTAATTGCAGGGGATGGATTGTGTAATACAGAAGTGGTGGAAATAGTAGTAAGAGAGGGTGTTGACAGAATACAGGAAATAATTGAGTGGGGCGCCCAGTTTGATAAAGATAAAGATGGCGAATTTGCCTTGGGACGAGAAGGCGGTCATAGTGAATTTCGAATTCTGCATCACAAAGATGTAACGGGTAAGGAGATGGAAAGGGCTTTACTGGAAGCCGTCAGCCGGCAACCTAATATTCGACTGCTCAGCCATTGTTTTGTGCTAGATATTATTACCCAACACCATGTTGGATTTTTAATCACTAAGTCTACTCCTGATATTGAATGTTATGGAGTATATGTTTTGAATTTAAATACCCAGAAAATAGAAAAAATTGTATCCTCCATAACTTTATTGGCTACCGGTGGAAATGGGCAGGTATACCGTACCACTACTAATCCTGCAATTGCTACTGGAGATGGCATAGCGATGGTGTACCGCGCAAAGGGAAGAATTGAAAACATGGAGTTTATTCAGTTTCATCCTACTGCCTTATATGAGCCGGGGGTAAGGGGGCATAGTTTTTTGATTACGGAAGCGGTGAGAGGAGACGGAGGTATTTTACGTAATCACAATGGTGAGGCATTTATGGAGCGCTATGATGAGCGAAAAGATCTGGCACCAAGGGATATTGTGGCAAGGGCTATCGACAATGAAATGAAGATTAGCGGAACCGAACATGTATATCTTGATTGTAGGCATTTTAGTAAAGAAAAATTCATCGAACATTTTCCTAATATTTATGAAAAATGTTTGCATATCGGAATTGATATTGAGCAGCACATGATACCAGTGGCCCCTGCTGCACATTATAGCTGTGGGGGAATAAAAACGGATGGATGGGCAAGAACCTCCATCAAGAATTTGTATGCCGCAGGCGAATGTGCTTCAACCGGTTTACATGGAGCCAACCGTTTGGCAAGTAATTCATTGCTTGAGGCAATGGTCTTTGCTCACAGGGCATACAAGCATAGTGTACTTACGATGAATGAAGTTCAGCAATCCGCTTCTTCTGGCCTTAGCAATTACTCCAAGATTGGCTTAGCAGAAATACCTAACTGGAAATCAGAAGGTACTAATGTGCCAAAAGAAATGATTCTGATTACACAAAGTGTAAAGGAATTAAAGTTGCTGATGAGCGATTATGTGGGAATTGTAAGAAATAATGAGCGTTTATACAGAGCCATGAAACGAATCGATTTGCTATTTGAAGAAACGGAAGCTTTGTATGAAAAAACATCGGTTTCTCCACAATTGTGCGAACTTAGAAATATGATTACCGTTGCTTATTTAATTGTGAAGTGTGCAGATTTTCGACACGAAAGCAGGGGCTTGCATTTTAATACAGATTATCCTTACAAGAGTGAAATGATACAAAATATCGTATTGTAGTGGTTCCTGTTTTGTTCTGCTCATTTTAATTCAGTACACTCGAATCTTTTACGATTTTTATTGCACCCTCTTCTTTTATTTTTTCCCAGCCTCCCACCACATTCCGAAGATTGTGCATTCCATGGCTTTTCAATAAAGAGCAGGCGATTACACTTCTGTATCCACCGCCACAGTGAACATATAAATTCTGGTTTTCTTCAAAGTCGGCAATCAATGCCAAATCGGTCATTTCATGTAACGGAAGGTTAATGGCATTTTTTACATGTCCTTCGGTAAATTCTGCATATTTTCTTACATCAATCACTTTCAAATTTGGATCATGTGGAATATCCATTGCCAACTCATCTGATTCAACATCAATAACCAGATCGATTTTTTCCCCTGCCTTTTTCCAGCTTTCAAAGCCTCCCTTTAGGTAGCCTTCCATTTTACTAAACCCAACTCTTGCCAAGCGGACTACCGTTTCTTCTTCCTTTCCGGGCTCTGTGATTATCAGCATCGGTTGGGAGAAAGATAAAATATTTCCGGCCCATTCTGCAAATCGTCCTTCCAGACCTATGAACAAACTGCCAGGTACAAAGCCCTGGGTAAATATAGTAGCAGGACGAGTGTCTAAAATCGTATAGTTCGACTTCAATTTATTTTTAAATGCCGTAACGCTTAAAGGAGAAAGGGCTTTTGCTTTAATCAGGTCCAGACTCTCATATCCCTCTTTATTGATTTGGGCATTGATTGAAAAATAAGGGGGTGGAGTGGCTAATCCGTCTGTTAACGCCTTAATGAAAGCGTCTTTTGATTGAGGTTGCAAAGCATAATTGTGTAGCTTTTCCTCCCCAATGGTGCTATAGGTATTTGGTCCCATGTTTTTTCCACAACTGCTTCCTGCACCATGGGCAGGGTAAACAAGGATTTCGTCAGATAAGGGAAGTATTTTATTTTGCAGGGTATCGAACATAATTCCAGCTAGCTCTTCTTTACTCAAGTTACCACTGCTTAAATCAGGCCTACCCACATCCCCTACAAATAAGGTGTCACCTGTGAAAATCGCATAAGGTTTGTTTTTTTTATCTTTCAATAAAAAGCAACTGCTCTCAATAGTATGTCCGGGTGTATGTAATAGTTGAAGGGTTACTTCTCCTATTTTAAAATCTTCCCCATCTTTGGCTATGTGAACAGGGAAATTGGTGGTAGTATCCGGCCCAAAAATAATGGGGGCCCCAGTTTTTTTACTCAAATCAATATGGCCGCTTACAAAATCAGCATGAAAATGGGTTTCAAAAATATATTTGATGACCGTATTTCTTTCTTTAGCAAGTTGGATATAGGTATCTATATCCCTCAGTGGGTCAACTATTGCTGCCTCACCCTCACTTTCTATGTAATAAGTCGCCTCACTTAGGCA
Source organism: Chitinophagaceae bacterium (assembly GCA_947472215.1). Classification (GTDB taxonomy): domain Bacteria; phylum Bacteroidota; class Bacteroidia; order Chitinophagales; family Chitinophagaceae; genus Ferruginibacter. Next base: position 681 of record CANJAW010000128.1, on the reverse strand, counting down.
ACCCGTATATAATTGTTGTATGTACATGAATTGTTGTTTTGAAGCAGCAAAGGTAAAAAACAAAAAGCGGATGTTATTATAACATCCGCTTCATTCCAAGATTTTTTTAAACTTAGGCAACCAATTCGTTAACTAATGCGCTTATTTCATCAATTCTTTTATGATTGATTATGTAGAAAATAAACTTACCATCCCGCTGGGTGTTTACAATACCGGCTTTCCTTAAAATAGCCAAGTGTTGTGAAGCAACGGATTGCTCAAGTTTTAGTCGAACATAAATTTCCGTTACTGTAATTTTCTTTTCATCTTCAATCAGTTTTATCAATTGTTGACGCAACTTGTGGTTGAGTGCCCTTAATATGAGGGCTGCCTTCTTCACATTGTAATAATCAATTTTGATGGTCCCCGTCTTGGTAGCTGGCTGCAAAACTGCATCTTGTTTCTTTGAGGCTGTTTCGTTTGTCATAGATATTTAATTTAATTGTGCCGGTAAAGATACAAACTATTTTATATACATAAAAAATATATTTATTCAATTTGAACGTAAAAATCCGTTAAAGCATAAATTAAGTTGGTTTATTGCCTTCAAAAAATTCTTTTAAGTAGCTAGGTTCACTATAAGCGAGGTTGGTAAAATCCTTGTTTTCGTATTTTTTAAATGATAATTTATTCATTGCCAAT
>CANJAW010000127.1:0-7657 GCA_947472215.1 Chitinophagaceae bacterium | reverse complement strand
TAAAATGAGTAACGGAATTCGCATACTCGATACCGTCACTAAAAAATGTTTTGTAAAACAGGAAGGGAAAAATCGCTTTCGCATCATACTCACCCAGGGACTCAACCGTCAAATCAGGAGAATGTGCTTGGCACTTGGATACAATGTAACTACCCTAAAAAGGGTAAGGATTATGAATATTACCCTTGCCAATTTACCGATAGGGAAATGGCGAAATTTTACAGCGTTAGAAATCCAAACAATGGATCAATTGGTCGCCGACTCTAGTAAAACCGCCGGCAATTCAGATTTTTTCGATGCAGATATGCAGGAATAAACAAATGCTCCGAGGACTAATTCAAAAACTTATTTCTTACAATATACTTAGCCCAGCCGCTGTTTCATTGCCTCGTATAAAATTACGCCGGTGGCTACAGATACATTGAGTGATTCAAAATCACCCACCATGGGGATTTGGAATTGCTCATCGCAAATTTTCATCAGCGCAGGATACACACCATGCTCTTCGCCTCCCATTACCAGTGCACAAGGTTCACTTAGGGTAAGCTCAAACAGTTTTTTAGTAGCCGTCATTTCACTGGCATAGACCTTAATGCCATTCATATGTAGTTCATCTACCGTTTTCATTAGGCTATTGACTCTGCAAACGGCAATCATCTCCAGGGCGCCCGCAGAGGTTGATATTGCATCTTCATTGAGCGCACCTACACCCTTGTCGGGAATAATGATGGCATTTACACCAAAGCAAAAAGCACTTCGTGCAATGGCACCGATATTTCGAATGTCTGTTATCCCATCCAATATCAAAAACAAAGGAACTTCTCCCTTTTCAACTATGAACGAAATCACATTTTGAAGATCTTGGTATTGAATTTTACTAATCACCGCAACACAACCCTCATGGTTGCTAATGTTGAATCCGTTGAGCTTTTCAACAGGAACCTTATTGATTGGAACTAGGTATTGCTCCGCCAGTTTTCGTATTTCATCAATCGTTTCACCATGCAAGGTCGACTGCATATAAATACGCTCCAGTTGCTTGCCGGTTTGCATTGCTTCAATGATTGCCTTTCGGCCAATCACCAAAGTGTTTTTTTTAGGTCTTTGCTGTTGTTGTCTGAAATTTTTCACCCTTCAAAATTAAACGTTATTCAAGCAGAAAAGACCATAAGTTTTTCCAAACTTATGGTCTTTTAGAATCCCTTTTCTAGAAGGGTTTGCAGAAAATTTATTTCAATCCAAAAATCTTTTTAACTTCTTTAACTGCATCCAGCTTTTCCCAGGTAAAAAGTTCTACTTTTTTCTTGATGGCTTTGCCGGTAGGAGAAATGAAGGTTTTTTCAACCACTTCATTTTTACGTCCCATATGACCATACGCTGCTGTTTCACTATAAATAGGGTTACGCAATTTCAAGCGCTGCTCAATAAAATAGGGACGCATGTCAAAGCATTTCATTGCCATTACCTTTTTAGCAATTTCACCATCAGTTAATTTCACCTTAGCGGTACCGTAAGTAACCACATTGATGCTGGTAGGCTGAGCTACCCCGATGGCATAACTTACCTGAACCAATACTTCATCACACAAGCCTGCAGCAACGAGGTTTTTAGCAATGTGACGAGTAGCATAAGCTGCACTTCTATCAACCTTACTAGGATCCTTGCCGCTGAATGCACCACCTCCGTGAGCACCTTTGCCACCATAGGTATCAACGATGATTTTACGACCAGTTAATCCGGTATCACCATGAGGTCCACCAATTACAAATTTACCGGTAGGGTTAATATGATACTGAATCTTATTATTGAATAAATGAGCATATTTTGGATACTTTTTAACTACCCTTGGTATCAATATATTGATAATGTCTTTTTTAATTTTAGCTAGCATTGCTTCCTCTTTCCCAAAATCATCATGCTGGGTAGATACAACGATTGCCACTATGCGAACTGGGTGGTTATTATCATCGTACTCAAGAGTAACCTGACTTTTTGCATCGGGACGAAGGTATTTGATCTCCTTGTTCTCTCTGCGGATGGCAGCCAGTTCAATTAATAGAAAATGAGCCAAATCTAAAGCTAGGGGCATATAGTTGGCAGTTTCGTTGGTTGCATAACCAAACATCATCCCTTGATCTCCCGCACCTTGTTCCTCTTTTTTCTTTCTATCTACTCCTTGGTTAATATCTGCCGATTGCTCGTGAATGGCCGAAAGGATACCACAAGAGTTCGCTTCAAACATATACTCACTTTTGGTATAGCCGATTTTACGGATTACGCCGCGGGCTATTTCCTGTACATCAAGGTAAGCCTTACTTTTAACTTCACCTGCAAGTACCACCTGACCGGTAGTTACCAAGGTTTCACACGCTACTTTACTATTGGCATCAAATGCCAAAAAATTATCAATTAAGGCATCGCTAATCTGATCGGCTACTTTATCCGGATGTCCTTCACTAACGGACTCTGAGGTAAACAAATAAGGCATAGAGTTTTAAATTTTAGGCTGCAAAGATAGGATTACCATTGAAAACAACAAAGCCTCCTTTTATTAAAGGAGGCTTTTTGTTAATATTTTTTTACATTTTAAATTTTTGAATATACGATGCGCATCCGAAGCCTGTATTTAGCATTGCTTCCGTTACCAATTTTTACCCTTCCAAATGCCATATTATTTTTATACGGAAGGTTGTAACCATAATAATTTAAAGTAGAAGGCGCATATAACCTGAATCTGTAATTGGTTTTACCTTTGGTTACCAAATTTTGCACATATCGGGTAAGATTAAAATTATAATAGGAACGAGTACCTAGCCCATCGGTCATAGTTCTTAGAAAACCACCATAATAATTTTGATCAATACCCTGTGTAGGAAAGAAAGAAATAGTATTATCAGGATCATAAGTTTCGGCGGTATTCAAATCATAATACAAAGGTTTGTACTTTTTGGTAGACCCTGTATCTATTATATCGAGGTACAAGAATTGAGGGGCTGAAAACACATTGTCACCAGCACTACCTGGTATTTGTTCAACAATAATCTCTGCGCGATGAATAATCCGATTGGTCAGGTTCGACAACCCAGGAATCCGGAGATTGACGGCAGAACCTGGTGAAGACTGAATATACAATGCAGTAGGATCAGGTGCAGTAGGGAATTGAGCGGCACTGGTATCTCTAACCAACGAATTGGCATTGGCAGAAGCCGTTACTAGATAGGAAGAACCATCAGACATGGGGAATGAAGAAAATGCCGTATCCAACTTATTGGCATTTCCTGCTACGTAATATACTTCTAATCTGGTGGTAGCATCTCCCAAATTGATATAAAACAACCCATTGGCAGATGCTGCTCCATCTGCTACTACTGCAAATCCTTTATAGGCAATTTTGAAAATGGAGTCACTATAAAACCGGTTCCTTGGGCTATTTAAAATGGAGTCACTACTCACCAACGAAGACAAAAATGCAGCACTCAGTTTAATACGAATCTGACGGGTAACCGAATCTTTTTTACTCGTTTTTAAAAAGGTGATATTTTTTAAATCTGGTTGATAAACAGTTGCATCCCCAATTAGATTTGTCAAGGGCCTATTGGGCTGAAAACTGAGCAAATGGGAAATAGAATCTACAAAATTGGTCGTAGTAGGATCTAGTTGGTAAACTTTGAAATGCTGAATTTTAGTGGTATCTCCATAAAACCCTGCATAAGAAAGACAAAGAAAAGCCGAATCATAATGCGTTTTGGCATTAATAGAAGGATTAATCGTGTCACCAGCATTTCCTATGTAAAAAGGAAAAAAAGAAGGCTTTAATTGAAGAAAAATATCAGCCTTGGTTTTTCCAAAAATCGGATCATTGTTGATATTACCCAAAACATGGGTTTCTGAGCGGCTTATTCTAAAAGTATCTACCAATTGTTCTCTAGAAGCATCAATTAAAAGGGTATCGGCAAAAGTAAGTACATTGTCCACTGCGGGCAGGAGCTCCCCACCCAATTCGGTAGTATCAATTTTAGTACAACCCCAGTTCAATAAAACAACAAAAGCCAATCCGGCTACTAAACATAAATATTTTCTTTGCACAAAAACGAAATTTAATGAATTTGGGGTTGGTGTTAATTACTACTTGGCAAGGTCGTCATATAATTGTAAATAGTCTGTTAAATCACTTTCAGCATTAAAAGGCAAGGTCTTTTTTCCTTTTATTTTACTGAATTCTTCTACCAGCTTTTTATCCACATTAGCAGCACCGAATGTAACAGCATCTGCATAGGCAGCTCCTCCCCTAAACATGGCCGAATTATTGGTATCCTTGAAAAAATCAAGCTCCTTTTTGGTGACCTGCTCATTAATAGCAGCAAGTTGCAGAAAATCCGCACCAAGCTTTTCCTTGAACGTATTTTCACCTATTGTATAAATAACTTTACAATTGCTAAAAACGGGTTCTTTTTTATAGGCTGTCTTTATAAACATAGGTATTAAGCCGGTCATCCAGCCACTACAATGAATAATATCCGGAGGCCAGCCAAATTTCTTCACTGTTTCCAAAGCTCCTTTGCAAAACAAGGCAGTTCTTAGTCCATTATCGTCATAAAATTTTTCTTTTTCATCCGAAAAAATAGATTTTCTCTTAAAAAAGTCCTCGTTATCCAAAAAATAAACCTGCAACCTTGCATTGGGCAAAGAAGCTACTTTTATAACCAGCGGATAATCATCTCCACCAATAGAAACATTAATACCCGATAAACGAACCACCTCATGCAACCGATGTCTTCTTTCATTGATAGTGCCAAATCGAGGCATTATGCAACGAACTTCCATCCCGCTATCATTGGATTTTATAGCCAATTTGTTAATAATCTCCGAAAACTCTGTAAGTTCTACGTAGGGAGACATTTCGTTGGCAATAAATAAAATTCTTTTTTTTGTTGACATTTGTGCTAGATTAAAAGGATATCGTAGGTTTCCTAAAGGCGGCAAAGTTACGTTAAATTTCTTTAAATCATTATTCACCTACATTTGAAGCAACTCAATTACCCCAAATGATTCTATTTAAGCATCCAAAGGACATTAGCAAGTTCCTATTGGAAAAATCAATCCCGCAGTCAACTATAGGCTTTGTGCCAACAATGGGAGCCCTTCACGCAGGTCATTGTAGTCTAATTAAAGCTGCTCTCAAAGAAAACCAACTGGTAATCGCTAGTATTTTTGTAAACCCTACCCAGTTTACCGAGCAAGCGGATTTTGAAAAATACCCCTCCACTATTGAAGCCGACATCTTTCAATTGGAAAAAACTGGCTGTGATGTGCTTTTTTTACCTTCCGTTGCAGATATGTACCCCAATGGCAGCGCCCCCACCCGTCAATACGAGTTAGGGTTGTTAGATTCCATATTGGAAGGAGAATTCCGGCCGGGCCATTTCCAGGGTGTTTGTCAGGTGGTGCACCGATTGCTGGACATCATAGCGCCAGGGACATTATACCTTGGGCAAAAGGATTTTCAGCAATGCAAGGTGGTACAAACATTGGTCCATTTGCTAGGCCTTAACACAACAATCAGCATTTGCCCCACTCAACGTGAATCTGATGGACTGGCAATGAGTTCCCGCAATAGCAGGCTAACCCCTGCCGAAAGGGAAAAAGCTTCTTGTGTAAATAGGGCACTGCAGTCTATAAAAGAAAACCTTAGGGAAGGAGACTTAACACAATTACAACGCAATGCTCAAGAAATATTGACCAAAGAAGGTTTCAAAGTAGAATATGTTGCTATTGCCAACGCCCACAAGCTTGAAATAATCCAATATTGGGATGGAAAATCAGCACTGGTAGCCTTGGCGGCTGCCTACATCAATGAAGTAAGGCTAATTGATAATCTTCTTTTAAATCCACCATTACAATAACCACATTTCCAAAAAATCAATTGGCATGGTGAAGGCTCAAAATTTTGATTCACCCTTCACCCTTCACCATTCACCAATTCAAGTGTTATTAGCCCTTTTCTCAACTTAACTTCGTAATTTGTCGAAGATTATGAAAAAGAAATTATTGACAATCCTACAATACCTGTTCTTTCTGGGACTCGGTGTTTTTTTGGTTTGGTGGAGTATTCATAAAATGGGTGACAAAAACTGGCAGGAGTGCAAAACAGCGCTAAAGTCAGCTAGATTTATTCTTTTCATTCCAGTCTTTTTCATTTTGGTAGCCAGCCATGTCAGTAGGGCAATCCGTTGGAAGATATTGATGAAGCCAATGGGCTATTCTCCTAGACTGGTAAACACTTTTTTTGCTGTAATGGTCGGCTATTTGGCCAATTTGGCTGTGCCTCGATTGGGAGAAGTGTTAAAATGCACCATCTTGGGCAAGTATGAAAAAGTACCCGCCGATAAATTAGTAGGAACCATTTTAGTAGAAAGAGCAGTAGATGTAGTTTCGCTATTGATTGTTTTTATCATTGCAATAGTCAGCCAGGCTACTATCATTGGGGCATATGCGAAAACTACCATTCGAAATAATTTCTTGTCAGGCAACAGTGAGGGAATATTTATCAAATTAATAGTGCTAACGACTGTTTTAGTGGCACTATTTTTTCTATTGAAATTTATTTTCAGAAAATATAGTGATATCGGCATTGTCAAAAAAATAAATATGCTTTTCCGTGGCGTAGGGGCAGGACTAAGTTCGATAAAAAATTTAGAAAATAAAACTGCCTTTATTTTTCACAGTGTTTTTATATGGAGCTGCTATGCAGCGGGGACTTATCTTGGATTTTTTGTAATTCCAGAAACCTCCGGACTGCCCATTGCAGCTGCTTTTCCTGTGTTGGCCTTTGCCAGTATCGGTATGATTATCACTCCCGGCGGAATTGGCAGTTACCAATGGTTTATAATGGGGGTAATGGTTTTATATGGCATCGATGAAGGGCACGGGTATGCCAATGGACTACTTCAATGGGTTGCTCAATTTTTCATTATTTTGGTGGTAGGCTTTGTTTCGCTGCTTGCCTTACCCTATTATAATAGGCAACCGACCAACCCTATAACCGCTGCTGATTAAATAAAACAAAAACTTAACCTTCATTTTCTTTTTTTATTAAGCCAACTACTTACTTTTGAAAGATTATTCTAAATAAAAATCGTTGATAAAACAAAAAGTAATTGTTCGGGATATCAGTTGGTTATCTTTTAATAGCAGGGTCTTGCAGGAAGCTGCAGATGAATCCGTTCCTTTAAGAGAAAGAATTCGTTTTTTGGGTATTTTTTCAAATAATTTGGATGAATTTTTCCGCGTACGGGTGGCAACACTCAAGCGGATGATTGCCGTTGGCAACAAGGGGAATATGCACCTGGAAGTTTCTCCAGAAATGATCTTAGCGCAAATACAGGAAAGAGTAATCGCCCAACAAAAAGAGTTTGACCGCATTTGGAATGAAATACTAAGGGAGTTAAAAAAACAAAAGACATTCCTAATCAATGAAAAGCAACTCAACAGGGTTCAACAAAAATTTATTACTACCTATTTCAATGATGAAATCAGGAGTAATATTGTACCGCTGATGATTGAAAGCATACAGGCATTTCCAACACTGAGCGACAAATCGATTTACCTAGCCTGTAAATTATCAAAAAAAGACAAAAGCATTCCCCAACGTTTTGCG
>CANJAW010000126.1:0-7717 GCA_947472215.1 Chitinophagaceae bacterium | reverse complement strand
GCGGCGGTACCATTCACGTTCGTATCAAAAAACTGCAAGAATTTAATATTGTAAAAGGCACCCGTTTAAATGTGGACCTTCGACAATTAGGGTACGATATTACCGCTTTTGTGGGGATTTATCTCGAAAAAAGTTCTTTGTACGATTCTGTAGCCAAGGAATTAATGGCCATCCCCGAAATAGTACGGTTGAATTATATCACCGGCAACTATAGCATGTTTATTGAAATCGTTTGTAAAGACATCGCCCAATTGCGCGCAGTATTGCATGATGAACTTCAAAAAATTAAGGGAATCGATCGCACCGAAACATTTATTTCACTCGAAGAAGGATTTACCCGCAATGTTCAGGTAGCACCTGCTCAATAAACTTTCAGTTGTAACCATCAGCTTGTAAGCTTTCCACTTTGTTAGAATTTAAGAGGGGTCTCTTACATCCACCGCATCTCTCAATCCATTTCCCAACAAGTTAAAAGCAAGTACCAGCAACATAATGGCAATGCCGGGTATGATGGCCAGCATAGGTTGATGCGTGATAATAAAATTGTAATTTTCTTTGATCATCAGACCCCAACTCGGTTGGGGAGGCTGAACGCCAATTCCCAAAAAACTCAAGCCCGCTTCAATAATTATGGCAGTGGCAAAGTTGCTTGCTCCAATCACTAGCACCGGCCCCAGCACATTAGGAAGTATATGCCGGAGGATAATTCTGCTATCACTGAATCCCAGCACCCTAGCCGCCTGCACATATTCCAATTCCTTTAATGCCATTACTTGGCCACGAATTAAGCGAGCCACACTAATCCACATGGTTAAACCAACGGCAATGAATATCTGCCAAAAACCTTTTCCAAGTGCCATCGTTAGGGCAAATACCAATAATAAAGTGGGGATGCTCCAGGTTACATTAATGAGCCATAAAATAGTTGCGTCTATACGTCCACGATAGTATCCTGCTACCGATCCCAAAAAAATGCCTAGCGTGAGTGAAATAAAAACAGCAATCAGTCCTACTGCCAAACTAACACGGGTGCCAATCATCAGTCGGCTCGCAATATCTCTTCCAAATTTATCTGTTCCCAACCAATAGGTCTTGGTTACTAAGTATTGGGAAACTAGCTGCTCGGGCTGATGTTCGGTGAGCTGGTTAATGGAATAATACTGGATTACTGAAGTGTCTTCATCCACATATTTGTTTACGCGGAGCTCATCTTGGTGAATGGTATAACTGCTAATAGGTAGGTATCGGCAATCAGCTGGTTTACCAAACATCAGTTGGTTAAACCAGTTAACAGGAGCTTGTTTTTTATCCTGTATTTTTAAAAAAAGTTGTGTATAGCCGGGCCTTTTTGCCTGTATTTCTACAGTTTGCAAATCTGCATTGGGTGATCCATCCGGAGCCAACAGGTATCCGAAAATTGCGATGCAAGTAGCCACTGCAATAATCCCCAAACCAACTAAGGCACCCTTGTTTTTTTTGAGGCTTTTCCAGATTTGATGGGAGAAAGAAAATGAATGGTGAGACATATTTTTTGGATTAATGATATTATTTAACAGACCGTTCCTTCCAGGTGTATTTTCCAAACTTGCCTAGCCATCCCGCTATTACGGTATACAAAATATGAAAAGGTTGGGCAATCGGAAACCACCCAATCAGCTTGGTTTGATTGAAAAATGTAGCAACAGGGTAAAGGAAAAATAGCTCAATCAAAGTTTTTCCTATAAGCAAAATAAAATACCATTGAATCATTGGTAACTGATAATGAAATAGGGTAATCTCCTGCGGGTTCACTAAAGCTACGATGGGAAGCGCCAACAGCAGCACATTTAAAAAATATACAATAATCAATACCACAAAAATTCTTTTGTCATCAAATTGATCCGCCTTACTTGCCCAGCGGATACGTTGGTTTAAAAATTGATGGAGGGTGGTTACGGGATTGGTTTGTACAATCACGTCCTGACTTTTTAAATAGTCGATCTTATCAGGAAATCGCTTATAAATCTTGTGGAGTAATAACATATCATCGCCGCTGGCAATGTTATCGATTCCTTTAAACCCATTCACCGCTGTGAATGCCTCCTTTGTATAAGCAAGATTGGCGCCATTGCACATGCTATGAAATTTTTTATGTACGGAGGCGCCGGTAATTCCTTGTAGGGTCATGAAGTCAAGCGATTGAAAAATTTCAATCATTCTATTGCTATGGCGGATGAGTACGGGCATTACTATAAATGCAGATTTTTTTGTTTCATAAAATGCTGCGATGGTGGTGAGCCAGTGGGTAGGAAAAATACAGTCTGCATCTGTTGTAACAAGTAGATCACCGCTGGATTGCTGTATGGCAATTTCAATCGCCTTCTTTTTGTAAGCATTGATCTCATTGGCTGCAATGAAATCTTTTAGGGAAATCAGCTTCACATTTTGTGCGGCATAACTTTTAATGATTGCAGCCGTGTTATCGGTAGAATGGTCATCTACCACCAGTACCTCAAATAAATGCTTTGGGTACGACTGGTCAATAATTGACTGTAAGCAGTTGGCTATATTTTCTTCCTCATTTCGGGCAGGAATGATGATAGAAATTTTTGTATTCAAGTTGGAATGACTTGCTACTTTGAAGTCGGGAATGCTAAGCCAGCTTTTTCTGTAGTAAATAAGCAATGCCGAGTAGCACAGCAGCAATAGTATTGAAACAGTAAGTAAGATTGGCTCCATAATGATCTGCTGCAAGGTTTCGCCCAGGCAGTTGGGGGTAAATAAAACAATAATACCGTTAAAAAATAAATATACCAACAGTGTTTACAGTTGGCGCTTGTTCCCCGTAAAAATAGTTGTAAATATTGCAAATGAATGATTATCTTTATATAGTTGTTTAAACAACTATATGCCTAAGAACCAATTTAAACGCGGAGAGTTATACAGTTTTATCACTGGAAAAGCGAGTACGGCCATTTCGCGCCGCCTACAGAAAAATTTTAAGCAAGCGGGAGTGGATATTACGATTGAGCAGTGGAGTGTATTGTATCATTTGTGGAAGCAGGATGGGCAGAGCCAACAGCAATTGTGCGATGCTACTTTTAGGGATAAGCCGAGTATTACCCGCCTGGTAGACAACCTTGAAAAGTTGCAACTCGTAAAAAGAGTGGCCAATAAGGATGACCGCAGAATCAATCGGATTTATCTAACGCAGAAGGCTAATCAATTGCAGGAGCAAACGATGGAGCTGGCAAATCAAACATTGAATGAGGCACTGGAAGGGGTTACCAATGGACAAATAGAAATAGCGAAGGAGGTACTGCAGAAAGTATATGACAACCTTGCACCCTCTAGCACTTTGTAATGTCCGCTAGAAGCTGAAGATTTATCCGACCGTAGTGCTTTGAACCCTATATTTTTAAATTACTTGAACCAATTATTTAGATAATCTTTAAAAAAAAACTTCCATTCCCCCGAGCAATCGGGAGGTATGAGGAGGCTTTCATTTTATGAATACATCCACAGCAACAACCTCATCCCTAAAAGGCGGTGAATGGTTAATTAAAGAAACTAATGCACTGGAAAGTTTTTCACCCGAAGATTTTAATGAGGAGCAATTGATGGTGAAAGAAATGTGTTTGCAGTTTCTGCAAACCGAGGTTCATCCGGTGGCCAATCGGATTGACCAGTTGGAGCCAGGGCTAATGCCCTCCCTGATGGTGAAGGCTGGTGAACAGGGCCTACTAGGTGCTTCGGTGCCAGAAGCCTTGGGCGGTTTGGGAAAAGACTTTATCACTTCCACCCTTGTAAATGAAGGGCTCGGCGGTGGCTATTCGTTTAGCGTGGCGATTGCCGCCCACACAGGAATTGGCACATTGCCCATTTTGTATTTTGGTACCGATGCACAAAAAGAAAAATATATCCCCAAGCTTGCCAGCGGCGAATGGAAAGGTGCCTACGGACTAACGGAGCCCAATAGCGGCAGTGATGCATTGGGTGCAAAAACATCTGCCGTGCTTTCTGCGGATGGTAAAAACTATATTTTGAATGGTCAAAAATGTTGGATTACCAATGGTGGTTTTGCAGATGTGTACACCGTGTTTGCAAAGATTGACGGCGACAAATTTTCTACGTTTATCATAGAGCGTGGATTTGAGGGATTTACCCAAGGTCCAGAAGAACATAAGATGGGTATCAAAGGATCCTCCACTGTTCAATTGTATTTTCAGGATTGTAAGGTGCCGGTTGAAAACTTGTTGGGCGAGGTAGGGAAGGGACATATTATCGCATTTAATATTTTAAATATTGGTCGACTAAAACTTTGTGCAGCTGCATTGGGCGGATCTAAAATGGCTTTGAATACGACCATCGAATATGCCAAAACAAGGGAACAGTTTAAAACGGCCATTGCCAATTTCGGCGCTATTAAATACAAACTAGCTGAGGCAGGGATAAGGATTTTTGCAGGAGAAAGCGCTTTGTATCGAACCAGCAAATGGGTGGATGATAAAGAAACAGCATTGGCCAATGCAGGCAAACCATTTAATGAAGCTTTGCTAGGTGCAGCGGAAGAATATGCCGTGGAGTGTGCCATTTTAAAAGTGCATGGCAGCGAAGTATTGGATTATGTGGTGGATGAAGGGGTGCAGGTTTTTGGTGGTAATGGTTTTAGTGATGAATACAATATCAGCAGGGCATATCGCGATAGCCGAATCAACCGTATCTATGAAGGTACCAATGAAATCAATCGCTTGCTTACGGTAGATATGATTTTAAAAAGGGCAATGAAAGGAAAGTTGGACTTGATGGGCCCTGCCATGGCAGTTTCCAAAGAATTAATGAGTATTCCAGATTTTGGAAATGAAGATGAAAGCCCCTTTGCGGCAGAAAGAAAGTCTATCCTCAATATGAAAAAAAGTATTCTAATGGTGGCCGGTGCTGCAGTACAAAAACTGATGATGAAGATTTCGGATGAACAGGAAATACTGATGAATATTGCGGATATGGCCATTGAAACTTTTGTAGCGGAAAGCACTTTGCTACGCATTATCAAAATGGTGGATAAGCAAGGCGAATCTGCCAGCCGGGTACAGATCGATATGATGCGCTGTTATTTGAATGATGCCATTGACAAGGTCAATAAAGCAGGCAAGGAAGCCATCAATAGTTTTGCTGAAGGAGATGAGCAGCGGATGATGTTACTCGGTCTAAAGCGGTTTACTAAGTCAACACCCTTCAATAGCAAAGATGCCCGCAGAAGGATTGCCGATCAATTGATCGCTGCCAATAAATATCCCTGGTAATTAATTTACCCATATACCCTAATTCCGGTGAGTCACTGGTTGACCACCGGAATTAGGTATTTTTTTTTGAGCCATCAAAAAAAATTACCTTACACCAATGAAATTTTTTTATACGCTTATTTTGATGGCTTGCGGCGGATGGGTATTTTCTCAGTCAGCTGATAAACCCTTTATCCGCCTGACGAATCCTTACCAGTCTACCAATACCATTTCATCTTCCAAACAGTTTATCATAGGGTCAACCTGTAAAAATTGTGTGGTAACCATCTATGACAAAACAATCAAAGTGTATCCTACGGGTGCCTTTGCTTACGAATTGAATCTGCTGCCGGGAGAAACAACCATCCAGCTTCTTGCAGAAGCCGGTAAAAAATCGGTAACTAAAAAAATCAAGTATACTTATTCGTTACCTAGGCCAGCGGAGCCGGTTAAAACACTATCAATAGAAAGTATCAAAACTTTCCCAGAAGGGAATTTGATATTGAAGCCTGGTGATCCAATTCAGTTTCGGGTAAAAGCATTGCCTAATTGTGTAGCCACAGTAATGGGCAATACAAGTTTATATGAATTGCCATTGTCTCCAACCAATAGTATGCCGGGAATTTATCAGGGAGAATATGTGGTGAAAGAAACGGATAGTTTTTCATTGATGAAAATTCCGGTAACCCTCGTTGATACAATCGGAGAAAGCATTACAAAAGAAACGGCTTTTCATTTTTCAATTCTTTCCCCTCATTTACAGGATATAGCGATTACCAAAGGAAGGTTGGCGCATTTGGAATATGGATTGGGTACCGATAGACTAGGAGGAGCAAAAATCGGCTACCTGGATAGCAATATTGTTTTAAAAATTATAGGTAAAGTGGGTGCCCATTATAAAGTGGCGTTAACGAAAACACGAACGGCCTATATTGCTGATGAATTGGTGGACTGGTTGCCTAAGGGCAGTTTCGCACCCGCATCGCTTACGGATAAATGGACAGTTTATGGAGATAATCAATATGATTATGTAAAATTGGGAATGTTTCAACGTCTGCCTTATCAATCTTTTCAATTGGTGAATCCTTCCAAAATAGTGGTGGATGTTTTTGGGGCTACTAATAATTCGAATTGGATAACCCAGTTTGAAACTTTGAAGGAAATTAAAAATGTGTATTACGAGCAAAAGGAAGATGATGTTTTTCGGATTACCATTGAATTGAACCATGCACAACATTGGGGTCACCAGATTTATTACGCTGGAAATTCACTGATCATAAAAGTAAAACACCAACCGGAAACCTTATCCTTACAGCAGTTAACCATTGCCATTGATGCAGGGCATGGGGGAACCAATATGGGTGCGGTAGGTCCTACCGGTGTAACTGAAAAAGAATTGACCCTAGCAGTTGCTTTGCGATTGCAAAAAACCCTCGAAGCTGAAGGCGCTCGCGTAATCATGACTCGTAGGGAAGAGCAATTTTTTGATAACAAAGAACGCATCCTTTTTTATAGGGATAGTTTGCCCGACCTGTTAATCAGTTTTCATTTAAATTCTTCGGAAGATCCCATTCGCGTAAGCGGAACAAGTACCTATTATCGGTATATTGGTTTTAGAAATTTGAGTGAAGCTATTTACAAGCGAATGCTCGAATTGGGATTAAAGGAATATGGGAATATCGGTTCTTTTAATTTCATGCTCAATAGTCCCATCGAATATCCGAATGCCTTGGTAGAGGGATTGTTTTTGAGCAACCCCGAGGAAGAAATGAAAATACTGGATCCCTTATTTCAGCAGCAGGTGGTTGATAAAATTGTGACAGGGGTCAAGGATTTTTTGCTAGGTTGTAAGTAGCAATAAATTCGCCACCGCATCCATTATATATAGATAAATATAAATATTAAGGCAAGAGGAGTGTAATAAATGTCAATTCAACAAAAATATGGTGCTTTTCGGCGCTACTCAAGGATGGATTTACTCAGTTTACAGTAGGTAGGTGGTCTTATTTGTACTTTACCCCCTTTGTCTAGTCAATCGGATATTGTTTTTTGTTAACTTTGCTTTTTTAATAGTAAGTCATATGAGCGAAACTGCAACAGCTATTCCAACACAGGCATTAACATCAAAAGATTTTGTAACTGACCAGGAGGTACGTTGGTGCCCCGGCTGCGGTGATTATTCCATTCTGGCGCAGGTTCAAAAGATCATGCCTACATTGGGAATTCCCAAAGAAAATATTGTAATTGTATCAGGAATTGGTTGCAGCAGCCGTTTCCCTTATTATATGAATACCTATGGCATGCATAGTATTCATGGTAGAGCTACTGCGGTGGCAAGTGGCTTAAAGGCTGCTCGTCCTGAGTTGAGCATTTGGATTGTAACGGGCGATGGGGATGGATTAAGCATTGGTGGTAACCATACCATTCACTTATTGCGTAGAAATTTTGATGTAAAT
>CANJAW010000125.1:0-7742 GCA_947472215.1 Chitinophagaceae bacterium | reverse complement strand
GCCAACAGCGAGCGGAACATTTAATTATAGCATCCCCTTAACGGGAGGTTGCGTTATAGGTAGTTTGAATGCTACAGGAACAATAACAGTTACTCCCGCCAATACAGTTGGGGCTGCTTCAACTACTCCAACGTTGTGTATCGGCACGGTACTAGGAACAAATATTACTCATAGTACTGTGGGTGCTACAGGTATTGGTGCACCAGTAGGTTTGCCGACAGGCATGACCGCTACGTGGACAACCAATGTCATTACGATTAGTGGAACTCCAACAGCTTCTGGAATCTTTAATTATAGCATTCTATTAGTAGGCGGTTGTGGTACTGTGAGCGCAACGGGAACAATTACAGTTACTCCCGCCAATATAGCTGGGGCTGCTTCTTCTACCCCGACTTTGTGTATCGGTACAGTACTAGGAACAAGTATTACCCATACTACCGTTGGTGCTACGGGTATAGGTTCACCAGTAGGTTTACCCGCAGGTATTACTGCTACTTTTGCATCAAATATCATCACTATTAACGGCACGCCAACAGCGAGCGGAACATTTAATTATACCATTCCATTAACAGGCGGTTGCGGCAGTGTGAGTGCAACAGGAACAATAACGGTTAATCCCGCCAATACTGTAGGGGCTGCTTCGTCTACCCCATCTTTGTGCATCGGTACGGTATTAGTAACAAGAATTACCCACAGCACAGTTGGTGCTACAGGTATTGGTTCGCCAACCAACTTACCTGCAGGCATGACTGCAACCTGGGCTTCAAATATTATTACCATTAGTGGCACGCCAACAGCGAGCGGAACATTTAATTATAGCATCCCATTAACGGGAGGTTGCCTTATTGGAAGTGGTATTGCAACAGGAACAATAACAGTTAATCCAACTCCAACCGTAACCGTTTCAATGAGCAACAATGTTATTTGTTCGAACGCTACGCCTGCTACCATAACAGCAAATCCAGGCTCTGGTGTAGGATCAGATTATGACTTTTTCTGGACGGTACCGGCTGGGGTAAGTAATCCAGGCAGTGTTTCTAATTTTACAGCAAACATTAGCGGAACCTATTCCGTAATTATTACGAACCTCACCACACAATGCTCAAGCCTAAGTGCTTCGGCTATTCTTACGGTTAATCCGCAGCCTAGCTTATCAAGTACGCTCTCTCCAGGAGCACTGTGTAGCGGTAGTAGGTTTGATTATACGCCTACTTCTACCCAAGACCCTAAAATTATTTATACATGGAATAGAATAGCAACTCCCCTGATTAATGGAAATACAGGATCTTCAGGAACAGGTATTATTAGCGAAACCCTTACTAATAATAATACTGCTTTTTCTCCAGAAGGAGTAAATTATGTCTATACACTAACTAATACGGTTACCGGATGTACAAAAACACAAACCGTAAGTTTTGTGGTTAATGCTACTCCCAATCCAGTTTTTACTAATCCAGATCCAATCTGTAGCGGAACAGACTTTTTTATAGTTCCTACAGGCGTGGCCCTCGGAACTACCTATACTTGGACGGCTGCTACTATATCCCCCTTTAGTGCGGCTATTACTGGCGGAATTGCACAAACTACAGGCTTGCTTTATATTGGAGGACAAAAGTTAACCAATTCAACGAGTTCAAACGCCACCGCTACTTTCACTGTTACGCCAAGTACGGGTAGCTGCCAGGGTAGTCCATTTACAGTAACGGTAACAGTAAAACCTGCTGCAGCTAGCATTGCACTTAGTAGCTCACTTATACCTCCTGCAATTTGTAGTGGAACGCATTTCATTTATGATGCCTATAGCACGGCTGCTTTTCCTACTTATACTTGGAAAAGATTGTATCAAGCTGATATTCAGGAGGCATTGACTGAAGGAATAACATCCACCGTAGATGATGTGCTAACACACTTAAGTCTGTCTCAGGTTTCGGTTCAATATGCATTTACCGTTACCTCCGGAGGATGTTCAAATACAGAAATAGTAACGGCGAAGATAAATCCTACTCCTAGGTTGAGCAGTACACAAAGTCCTTCTCCAGTTTGTAGTAATAACCTTTTTCACTATTCTCCTAGTAGTAATATGGCCGGCGTCGTTACGTTTAACTGGTCTAGGAAAGAAGTTGTTGGTATTAGCAATTCTGAAACTGCGGGCATTGGAGATATCGATGAAACATTGATTAACACCACATCCTCACCAATTATTGTTATATATGAATATCAGCTAAATACCGCAGCAGTTAATTGCCCTAATATTCAAACGGTATCTGTAACTGTAAATCCTACTCCTTTACTAACTAGTGTTACTCCATTGGTACAATGTAGTGGAAGTGCATTTAATTTTACACCAACTTCTAGTATTAGTGGCTCTACGTTTACCTGGCAAAGGAATGCTGTTTATGGAATAAGCAATATAGGAGCGAGTGGAACATATGATCCAGCTTTAGCAGGTGCTGTTAGTCTTGCAGAAATATTGGTAGACACATTAACTACTGCTGTAAATGTACCTTATACTTTTACTGTAAAAAAATCGGGCACTAACTGTACTAGCACTCAAGTAGTGATCATGGTGGTTAAACCTGTAGCGGTAATTGACACGTTAATTGCTACTATCTGCAGCAATACAACCTTTAGTGCCATTCCTAAGATAGTACCAGCAGGAACTGTTTATACTTGGCTTGCTCCTATAAATACAACGGCGGGAGCGGTTAATCTCGGAAGTTTAGGGACTTCACAAAGCACCATCGGCCAACTATTAACCAACACTACTCCTTACCCGGCAATATTAACTTACCGCGTAACGCCTACCACCACTACAAGTGGTACTAGTTGTCCAGGAATTCCGTTTGTAGTACAAGTAACCGTTAATCCAATACCTTCTGCTGCTTTATCTTCTTATACTGCACCAGCAATTTGTAGTGGGAATCCATTTATTTATGCACCTCCAGTTTTGCAAACCGGAACTACCTATTCTTGGCCTAATCCTATTGTTTCTCCGAACAGTACTGTTACAGGAACTGATTCTAAAACATTGCAAACAACCATTAATAGCTCAATACTAACTAATTTAACCAAAGTCGTCTCATTAGTAACCTATGACGTGAGGCCTATAGCCAATGGATGTACGGGCCCTAATTTTACTGTATTGTTGAATGTAAATCCAGCGCCTACCATTAACACTCAATTGGCTACAATATGTTCTGGTGGTACGTTCACTGTTGATCCTTCACTGGACCCACTGTCAATAGTACCTAATGGAACTTGGTTTGTATGGGATACACCTTTGCAAACGCCTGCAGGCAGTATTGAAGGAGCAGAAGCCAAGTATACCCAACAGGCGTCTATTTCGCAAACGCTTACTAATACTACTTTTGACCAGTCGGTGGTTCAGTATTTGGTATCAGCTACTTCTCCAATTGGAAATTGTACAGCCCCATCTAAATTTTTAGTAAATGTTACTGTAAACCCGGCTACCGAATTGTCTAGTAGTTTATTCCCTCCCGCTATTTGTAGCAAAACAGTGTTTAATTATCCTCCGACTAGCAAAACACTCGGAACCAGTTTCAATTGGTCAAGAGCTGCTAAATTAGGAATATCGAATGCTGCTAAAACTGGTACTGGTAACCCGATGGAGGTATTAATTAACACTACCAATGCCCCAATAACAGTTGATTATATTTACACTTTAAATACAGCGGGCGAATGTGGAAAAGTAGAGACCGTTTCTGTAGTAGTAAATCCAACGCCTGTACTATCCAATGCTACTTTGGTGGCTCAAAATTCTCCAATTTGTCAGGGACAATCGGTTGTTTTTATACCGACATCACCCACTACTGGCTTTGTTGCAGCCAACGCCAATTGGACAAGGGATGTGGTTACAGGCATCAGCAATTTGGCTGGATCAGGAGCTGGAAATCCGCTAGAGGTTCTTTATAATACCTCCATTGTGGAAATCCCTGTTTACTATAAATTTACAATAACCGTAAATGGTTGTTCAAGCGATACGATTGTTTCGGTAGTTGTAAAACCCGTTCCGGTTGTTGCATCGCCGCAAACAAGAACGATTTGTAGTGGAGAAAGATTTGATGTAGCTCCGTTAAATGTACCAATAGGTACAACCTATGAATGGGCACTCCCTATAAGTAACCCTGCAGGAGTAACTGGTGGATCTGCTTTGAGTGCACAAGCTAAAGTGAGTCAGGTTTTGAGTAATATTACTACTACTCCAGGCGTATTAACTTATACAGTCTATCCTACTTACAGCACATGTACAGGCGCACCATTTACTGTAAATGTAACCGTCAATCCAATACCACCAGGTGTTAGGGATACGATAATAACTATTTGTAGCGGAACTGCGTTTTCTTATACACCCACTACCGTGCCAGCGGGTACTACCTATAAATGGAACAGTCCTGCAGTTAGTCCACTTGGAAGTGTTACTGGTGGTAATGCAAGTACTTTGCAAACTTCCATAAGTCAAACCTTAAATAATAACAATACTACTCAGTCCACTGTGACATATATTGTAACTCCTACGGCTAATGGATGTGATGGAACCAGTTTTACCATAACAGTAAAAGTGAATCCTATTGCTCGGATAGTTACACAGAACAAATCAATCTGTAGTAACCAAACTTTCTTAGTTACTCCTGATGTAGTGCCGGTAAATACTACTTATACTTGGCCATTGCCTTTACAGCTTACGGCAGGTGCAATTGCAGGTGGTGTAGCCCAGGTAACGCCAGCGACTTCAATATCTCAATTACTTACCAATAATACTAGTTCAGACGCTACTTTATCGTATACGGTGACCCCTTCATCTACCACAACTGGATTAGCTTGTGCGGGTGCACCATTTCTAATTAATGTTACTGTTACACCATTTCCAGAGTTGACTACCAGTTTAGCACCCCCTGCAATTTGTAGCAATAATATATTTAGTTATACTCCTTTCGGTAACACTACAGTTATTAACTTTAATTGGACAAGGGCAGTTGTTGTAGGTATTAGTAATGGGGCAGGTGCTGGTACAGGAAATCCAAATGAGACCTTGATTAACACCTCAACTGATCCTATACCTGTAGTTTATGTGTACACTTTTACCACTTCTGGCGGTTGTACTAATAGCCAGAGTGTAAGGGTTTTTGTGAATCCATCACCTGTATTTTCAAGTTCAACTGCTATCAATTCAAGCTGTAGCGGAGATGTATTTAGTTATTCACCCAATTCACTTACTATTGGATGGACTACCAGGTGGTCAAGAAGTGTTGTTCCTGGCATTGCTAATGCTGCAGAGGTGGGTACAATTAATCCTGCAGAAAAACTCATCAACACTACCCTTTCTAGTAAAACGGTTAATTATAACTATTCTATTACTGCCAATGGTTGTTCTAGTGAACAGATTATTTCAGTTATTGTAAAACCAGTACCGGTTGTTTTGGCTAAATCTGCAACAATTTGTAGCGGAGCCAGTTTTACAGTTGAACCTGATTTAGTTCCAGCGGCAACGAAATACACATGGAGCCCACCTATCAGTTTCCCTACTAATAGTTTGACTGGGGTAACAGCAGGAACATTAGAAACTAGTATTAGTAGGACCTTGACAAATTTATCGTTAACCGATTTTGGCACTGCTACCTATTCAGTTGTTCCATTCTCGGATGGCTGTCGTGGTAATTCATTTGATTTAGTTGTGCGAGTGAATCCAATACCAGTTGTTCAAAATCAGACACTGCCCGCTATTTGTAGTGGAACTCCTTTCAGTTTTGTACCTACCGGCATTCCTACCAGTACTGTTTTTTCATGGGGTAATCCAGTAATCAATCCTACAGCAGGTTTAAGTGGCGCAACTCCACAGGTTAGTCAATCACCCATTTCCCAGGTGCTGACTATGACAAATTTATTGGTAAATACGGCTGTTTACACAGTTACTCCTTCAGCCGATGGCTGCTCAGGAGCTAGTTTTCTTTTGACTGTGCCAGTGAATCCTACTCCGGTGGTAGCCAATAAGGAATTAAGTATTTGTTCTGAAGTTCCTTTTATAATTTCTCCCGAATCGGTTCCTACAAGCACCACCTATACTTGGCTAAATCCAACACAAACGCCTACAGGAACTATTAGTGGAAGT
Source organism: Chitinophagaceae bacterium (assembly GCA_947472215.1). Classification (GTDB taxonomy): domain Bacteria; phylum Bacteroidota; class Bacteroidia; order Chitinophagales; family Chitinophagaceae; genus Ferruginibacter. The sequence continues at coordinate 1,615 of CANJAW010000125.1, read as the reverse complement.
ACCGGCCAGCCTTCAGGACAAAATAATTTTTCTCAAACACTGGTTAATACCACCAATTTGCCTTCGCAGGCGCTGTATGTAGTTGTGCCTAAAACAGCCAATTGCACAGGTCTTCCTTTTAATATTAATGTAATAGTGAATCCTGGAACTAGATTAAGTTCCTCTTTAAGTCCTCCGGCAATATGTAGTAATGAGCTATTTAGTTACAACCCAACGAGTATTACATTGGGAACTGTTTTTACTTGGACAAGGGCTGCAAAAGCTGGAATTAATAATGCAGCCGGCTCAGGAATTGGCAATCCTAACGAAAAATTGTTGAATACAACGGCAGCTCCGATTCCGGTTGTTTATACATATACCCTTACCACAGGATTAGCTTGTGTTAAAACTCAGGATGTAATTGTAGTGGTTAATCCAACACCTATTTTAACTAGTACTACTACTATTGCAGCACAATGTAGTGGGTCGTTATTTAGATATTCACCCACTTCTAGTACGCCAGATCCTGTTGTATTTAGTTGGGTAAGAGATATTGTGCCTGGTATTAGCAATGCAAAAGGGACGGGCGTTGGTGATCCAAATGAAATACTGGTAAATGTGTCTTCTGGTAAAATTTTCGTAGGATATACCTATACGATTTCTGCCAATGGATGTTCTAGCACTCAAGAACTTTCGGTTGCTATAAAACCATTGCCTACTATTGCTCCACTAACTAATACATCTTGCAGCAATGAAACATTTGTAATCAATCCTCCAAATGCACCTCTTGGAACCTTGTATACTTGGGCTGCTCCTTCCAGTAACCCAGTGCTCGTCATGAAGGGAGGAACCTTGGGTACGTCACAAGTTGCCATTACTCAAACATTGAGCAATGCAACCCTGTACCCTGCGATTGCTGTATATACGATTACTCCTAAAGCTGAATCTTGTCAGGGTAATGACTTTACCTTAACTGCCACTGTTAATCCAATTCCGGCGGTTAGAGATACTGTTTTAAACCCAATTTGTAGCGCCTCGGCATTTGTTTTTGCCCCTACCAATGTCCCTACGGGCATACTTTATTCTTGGGGAAATCCAACCGCCAATCCTTCAGCAGGCCTGCAGGGTATTAGCGCACAGCAGGGTCAAGCCCAAATAAGTCAAACATTGACGATTACCAATAACCTAGCTAATTCTGTTGAATATTTGGTTTCTCCTGTCGCATTTGGATGTACCGGTAATAGTTTCAAAGTGACCGTTCCTGTTAACCCTACACCTGTGGTGGCAAATCAGTCTCGAACCATTTGCTCGGGGGAATCTTTTTCTGTTATTCCTTCCCCTGTTCCTTTTGGTACTCAATATACCTGGGCTACACCGGTGATGACACCTTTTGGCTCACTGAGTGGAGCTGTTATGCAGTCCTTTCCGCAGCTGAGTATTTCACAAGTTTTGAGCAATACCACTACGCTTGTTGCACAAGCATATTATACGGTGGTGCCTAAGGTAGGTAGCTGTATAGGAAATCCATTCAATGTTACAGTGGTGGTAAATCCGGCTACCAAATTATCTGTTTCTGTAAATCCTCCGGCAATCTGTAGCGGTGATATTTTCTCTTATATGCCGGCCAGTAATACTG
>CANJAW010000124.1:0-7757 GCA_947472215.1 Chitinophagaceae bacterium | reverse complement strand
TCCTGCAAAGCATAGTCAGGGTACAAAAGATCCGTATAGAAAACACCTGTTGAAACAAATGGTACCATTGCCTGCTGGCTGGCAATGGTACAGACAACCTGGTAAGTTTTGTTGGTTCGCTTATTTCCCTCTTTATCGATTGCGGTAACCGAATAGGAAAGGTTGAGCATCTTGGTCGGTTTATCTTCCAAATCAACCTGACTATCTAAACGGTAGCCCTGGATATCTGACTCAAAATGACCGGCGAAACTGGTGAGCGTTTTTAATAGTGCCGAAAAAGTTTCCAATGCTTTTCGGTGGCCATCCATCCTAGCAGCTGCATTCATGAAAATTAATATCGAAGCTGCTGCTGAATATTTTTTAAAACTTTCGGCTCCGGAAGCGATCAGCAAAGGGAAAATCTTTTCATTGAAACGAGTGGTGAGCAATTGCTGAATTTTTACTACTCCCCGCTCTGCTAATTTTTGTGTATTGAGCAAGTCATCTCCCACTCTTTTCGAAAGAGTGAGTTCTTGCAAAAATGCCGCATAGTCGGAGGGGCATTTTAATAATGCTTCTTTTCGTACTAATAACCATTCGCTAAACCCATTGATTTTTCCGGAGTCTGCCCCATGGGTAATCATAATTTCTTGTCGAAATAAATAATCATCTATGGGCTTCACCGCATCATTGATTTCACCGACCAGGGAATTGTATAATTTTTGTTTTTCTAAGCTGCTGTCAGCTTTCATTGCAGCAAAATCAACTTGATTTATAAAATCAAAAGTCCACTGATAAAGCAATAGGCTGGCATTTAATGGTGAAAGATTTTTTTGTGTTGGTGCTAATGGCTGCACTGCCGCTTCCACAGAGCTAAGTCGCTTAATGGATGGAAGAGCGGCATTTACAAACTGGGCCAGAGAAAGATAAACCGGATCATCTACCTCCTTAAAACTACTAGCCAAATTATACTGTAAAGGATTGTAAAATTTGATATATACGCCGATGGAATGATCATACCCTTTTTTAAAAGTAAATATTTTTTCATCTTTCAAGTCCCGCCAAATGGTATCTTGATCAATTTTATATTGGATAGATTCATTACCCTTATTTCGAAAAAAAAGATTGTTCTTGATTGCTGTGCCTTGAAGCCTTTGAATAATAGTGGGCGCCTGTGCAAGGGAGTTAAAAAATATCAGGCAAATGCTAAGGGTAAATATAAAACGCTTCATGGTTGATTTTAAAAATGGATTGTTTCTACAACGCAACATGGTTCATCAATGATGCCACCAGTTAGAATGAAAAGTTCGAGGTTGATTTTGAAAACTAAGTGGGCGAGGATAGGGTGGTCGATCAGGCACTGATGGCTTGCCAGCAATCAATTGATTGGAACCGGTGGCAGTGGCAAAAATCAAAAAGCCATTTAATAAAGCAAGGATGTATTTCATGGCAACAGTAGTATCTGCAATGACAAAAGCTGTCGGATAATTCACGTGAATGCCCGCTAATGAAACCAAAATAGAAATAACCAATGCAAACCATTTAGGACTAAAATCAAACACGGATTGAACAACGCCGCAAATAATATACACAATGCCCGTAGCCCCAGCGAGGGTGGTGAAACTTCCCCAGGTAAAAAATTGCTGTGGATTGGGGATGGCTACTTGCAAACATATCATCTTCATTTATTTTATTGCTACCAAAATGTCAGCCCTCCGGGCTTTTGATTTCTATTGCCAAGAGGCTTTACAATTCAACAAACCGATTATCTATGCATTTAACTTTATTGCATCGCCATAGTGGATGCATCGGTGTTCTCTGCTTTACTTCGGTTTGCTCCCAATGCGGCATTGACTGCTTTTAGTGCATTTACTCTTCCAAAACCCATCCGATGATTATGTCCACGGTCGTAAGGTACATGGCCCACTTTGTCGGCAGTTTGTTTTATAATATTGCGTACTTCTTTTTCAGTCAACAGTGGATTGGCAGACAACATCAACGCAGCAATGCCCGCAACAATAGGTGTGGAAGAAGACGTGCCATTGAAGTCAGTATAGTTATGCTCTTTATTATAACCCTTCGGTCCGCTAATATCCGTTGTTAAATTGTGAACACCCGGAGCCGCAACATCCACTTCTGCGCCAAAACAAGAGCCCCACCAATATTCTCCGTCTTGACTAAATTTAGTTTTGGGTTCATCGAATTCATTGCTGGCAGAAACGGTCAACACTTCTTGTAGATTACCAGGATAAGCCACTTTAGCATCTTCATTGCCGGCAGCAATCACTACTACACATCCCTTGCCCTCCCTGCCATTTTCCCTCGCACGGTCAAATGCCTGGGTGATGGCATTGGAGGGCGCCCCGCCACCCCAACTATTGCTCAATACATCCGCGCCATTTTCCCAAGACCAATCGATGGCCCTTCTAATAATTGAATTGCTGGTGATCCATTCCCCCTCGGGGGCGGTAGAGTAGGCTAGCCGCACTGCAAATACAGCACAACCTCCAGACAATCCCTTGATGCCAAATTTTTTATGCTTCGCTGCTGCCAGTCCACAACAAGCCGTTCCGTGTCCATCCCATGAATTGGGCTCTTGGAAAGTATCTTCATCGGTTGCGTCGAATGATTTTTCTATCACTTCTTGTAAATCGGGATGGGTCGTTTCTACTCCCTCATCTAAAATAGCAATCTTTATATTTTTACTTCCTATTTGAATTTTCCATGCCTCCTCCGCCATGGTGATTTTTAAAGCATATTGAAGTTTACTGAGGTCTTTTTTATCATCGATAGTATCGCCTGAATCAGGAAGGCTGTAAGAAATTTTCCGATTATGATTGGAGCCAATAGTAATAAAATCTGGCTCCGCATACATAACCCCTTGTTCCGCAGCAATCTGCTTCACCAGATCAAATAGATCAGCAGTTTCCGGAATTCTTACAATCAGTTCATTGTATGCTTCTTCAATCTTTTCACAATGGAACTTTTGCAGTAAAGCTTCTGATGGGTAATCCCTTTGCTCTAATCCAATTATTATTCTGTCGGTAGCCAACACTTTCTTGTCGCCCGATTTGAAAACAGGCATTACGGTCTTAATTTCATTTGACTGATTCAAAAAAGCAAAAGCATTACTTACTTCACGGGGACTGTTTTTTTGCTGATTTATCAAATTAAAAATGGTAAATTTTTCACCGGGAATTTCAAGTCTTTTTGAAAATTCACCTAGCTCTTTGTTTTCTGTTACAAACTTAGAGCGGGCGCTTCGGGGAAATGGCTCGTAAAATTTCAAAGCAACATGATCGGCGTCGATGGCTAAATTTACTTCCTGCCCATTTACCTGGTAACTAAATTTATTGCTATTCATGTGAAGGTTTTTTCTTTTAGAAAATACTTGCTCTAATCACGCTGACTAATGACTGAATGGTTGATAAGACGATAATACATCCTACCCCAAGCCGCCAGGTGTTGAATTAATCAATTCATTAACAGATTGTAAGGAAAGGTTATGGAGGGGTGATTCGAGGGGTTAGATTAGACTACTAACATACTACCTAATTATGATAAATGCAAGTGCCCGCCGTAATAATTTTTTAAAAATGGCAATGGAATTTACTACCATCGGAGGGATGGGGGCAGAAAATAATAAAACTATTGAAAACCAGCTGACAAGTCAGTTTCGGCAGGTTTAGTTCAATTTAAACAAGGTCGATAGCAAATTGCTGACTCATCGCATACAAGCTTTTTTCCGCTGCAGCTAATGACTGTATAAATATTGGCTGATTATCAATTGTAACAGCCGGTAAATTTTTATAATACGCTATGCCAGCCAGCAAGTTTTTAAAAAATTCAGTAAAATATTTTACTCGCTTTGGATCTAACTCAAAGGCTTTTTCAGTACCCAATTGATCCTTCAGAAAATTGATATACAAACTCAATTCAGCTATAAACATATTGGGTCGACTCCTATCTTTCATAATATTGGCGCGGCCATAAATATGATCGGTCATGGTTTGCAAAGAAACAACTTGTGAAAAATAGGCAATGTTGGGCCCAGGACATATATTCACAGCGTGAAGATTTTTTACAAATGTCTGCTCATAATTGATCGCGGCAGCATTGCTTAATCCTACACAAAGACACTCCTTATCGGTAACCTGGGTAAGCTGTTGTTGATATTCTAATTCGGGTAGGGCTAAAGATTGTAATTGTGCAATTTTAAGTTGCTGGTATTTACGCGAAGCGGTACAAATAGGTTCCTCGGTAAACTCTGTATTAAATGCCAAATGTTTTTCGGTACAAGGGCTTCCTGGTTTGCCGATTTTTATCCTTTGCTGTTTTTCTATTGCCGAACTCGTGCCCTTGAGGTAATAAAATTTAACTCCCAAAGGAGAATTGTTACTGAGCACTACGTCTTCTTTTTTTGCTTTACATAGCAAAGCTAAGGTAGCATCATCTACGGTAGTAGCTTCAGGAACCAATAAAAACGGAGTGCCCCAGCCAGTACTTTCCATATCGTAATAGCTATGCAAAAACTGGTCCTCTTCAGCAGTGCCTATACCGCCCTGAACAGATAAACCCAATAAGGGAGGATACACAAACGTTTTGCCGGTTTTTTTTTGAATGGCTGCATTGTATATTTCAAAAAGACTATCAATTAACTCCTGTTTTTTTGATTTAAATTCTTCTAGAATGGGGCCTAATAAAAAACCATCTGTAGCAAAAGCATGGCCACCGCAATTGAGTCCAGACTCAATCCTAAACTCACTTACCCAGATTCCTTTCTTTGCCAAATACTTTCCCTGTATCAAAGCTGACCGGTAATCACTCACCTTGATAATCACTTTTTTATTAAACCCCCCATTTTCATTGACGTCAAATTCGGTGCACTTTTCCAGATAATTATAAAGCCTTGGGTTCATGCCGGCAGAAAAAATAATGGCCGAATTTTTTAAATCGCTTTTTGCGAAACCTCTCAGTGCAGCAACTGCATCAGATCCATCTTCTATTAACTCTCCTTTTTTTGTATAATTATTTCGATCTGTTTTAGTCATTATATTCACATCAATACTGCCGGACACAATTTTAGTTCTTAGATAGGTAGCCATCTTCTCGGCCTCGGGTTTATTTTCTGTTATCATCATTTGCTGGTACAGCTTTTTTATTTTACTGTCATCCGGCAACATTTCAAAATATTGAACAATCTCTGCGCCTTTTTCAAAGGCTGATTTTTTTAATTTCTCCACCTGTGACTGCACAATCGCATTCACCAGATTTAAATAATCCGTAATTCTTTTTGCCCTGTAATCCGCTTCATGGGTATCAATCGGATGATAGGGCTGGTGTATGGTTGAATAATAATGGCTTCTCATTAATTCAATCAATCTATCCTCAACGATAGAGATTACAGAAGCAATACCAAACCGCGCTACTTTTATAGGAGAGTCGATTGTAAAAGCCAACCCCATCACTGGAATATGAAACTTGTGTGGTGAAAGGTTTTTCATGCGATGAATTGATTTGATGTGTGATTTCAAAAATGACTGCCGGCAGCCATCATTTATAGTAGAACTAACAATATGAATTTAAATCGCTTTACTAAATGTATTTTCCCTTTGCGCAGTTTTATTTTCCCAAAGTTTTTCATCCATTGCTGCGCAGATATTTCTGATAAAAGATTTTCCAAGATTCGTCACCTGAATGTTTGTTTCATGGATAGTCACAAGGCCATCCAATTCGAATGCGCGCAATTTTGAAAAAGCAGTTGCCACAAAATCTGAGTTGAGCAATTTGTTGTCAAGGCTTGTTTTATTTTGACACATTAATTCCAACATTTTTTTTCTAATGATGACATCTTTTTCCGAAAGCAGATGTCCATTTACCAATGGCAATATTCCTTGATTGACTTTTTCCTCATAGGCTTCCACTTCTTTTTCATTTTGCGCAAATGCATTCCACGAATCGCTGATGCTTGATACGCCCAAGCCAATAATTAATTTTGATTGGGTAGTGGTATAGCCCATAAAATTTCGGTGAAGTTTACCTTTTGCTGCAGCAGTAAATAATGGGTCGTTCCGAAGAGCAAAATGATCCATTCCGATGCTAAAAAAACCTGCGGCTTCCAGCAAGTCCTTTCCAGTATGATACATCTCCCATTTTTGCTCAGCCGAAGGAAGGTCCTGCTCGGTATACCTTCTTTGCCCCTTGCTTTTCCAAGGCACATGGGCATAGGAATAAAAAGCAATGCGATCAGGCATTAGTGCGGTGATCTTACTGACTGAATAGTCCACGCTTTTTACGGTCTGGTGTGGAAGTCCGTAGATTAAATCAATATTGATACTATTGTAATTGTATTTTCTGGCCCAATCAATCACTTCCTTGGTTCGCTCAAATGACTGGACACGGTTGATGGCAAATTGTACAATAGGATCAAAGTCCTGAACGCCTACGCTAATCCGGTTAAATCCAACCGCTGACAATTTTTTAATATGTTCTTCTGTGGTATAATTTGGATGTACTTCAATACTAAATTCATGATGGCTACTTATCATGGCGCCCGCTGTAATCCCCTTTACCAGCCTAACGAGATTGTCTGCGCTGAAAAAAGTAGGTGTTCCGCCTCCCAAGTGAATCTCTTTAATGACAGGGGCCTTGGGTAAAAGTGCGCGATAGATGGTCCATTCTTTTAATACAGCATCGATATAAGCAGTTTCTACCCCATGATTTTTGGTGATCCTTTTGGTACAGGCGCAAAACGTACAAAGGTTTTCACAAAATGGGCAATGAATGTAAATACAAAGCTCTCCATTTTCGGCTGTAAATCTGTCTATTACAGACTGCTTCCAACTAGACTCAGTAATTGTTTCAAAATCCCAATATGGCACCGTTGGGTAACTCGTATACCTTGGTGTTGGCAGATCGTATTTTTGTAATAAATTTACTATTAAGGCACTCATTTTTTATTTTTTACTAATACTAGTGGGGAGTATTGTATCAATAACTATGTGCGCAATGTTTTAATACGCACATAGTTTACAAAGAACGAATGCAATTTAACCGATATAAAAAAAGGAGGGGGTGATCCAGGTCATATGGTTAGATGCGCTAGCGCATACGACAAGACAAAGCAAAGAAATGTTCGCTTTTTGGATCTAATAAAGCAGGTCCTTAGCTATAAGAATACAAAATTCAGTTCAGCGATAATCTGCGGGAGAATAGTATCGCTATTCATTTGGGAAGTCTGCGCCGATGGTGGTTACTTCCCACGTATCAAAATCATGCTTTAATTCTTCTATTTTCAAGCGGCCACCCTTCAATGCGGCCGCTCCCAACAATAACCGCATCGGAGGATGTTCGGCTTCTACTACCTCAATGATGGCTTTTGCTGCCCTAGCCGGATCGCCCGGCTGGTTGCCACTGATTGCCCGAATGTCGCCCGCATTTTTTCCGGCAGTGGCTGCATAATCTGCAATTTTTATGTGGCTATCTTCAGCAGATCTGCCAGCCCAATCAGTTCTAAATCCACTAGGGGCAATTATAGTAACCTTAATGCCTAACGATGCGGTTTCCTTGGCCAACGCTTCGGAGAGACCATCCACCGCATATTTAGTAGCATTATAAAAACCGACTCCAGGAAAACTTCTTAATCCACCAATGGAAGAAATATTCAAAATATGGCCGCTTCTTTGTTGACGCATTACGGGCAAAACTTCCTGTATCATTTTGGCCAAGCCAAAAAAGTTAATCTCAAACATCCTACGTACCTGTTCGTCTTCACTTTC
>CANJAW010000123.1:0-7762 GCA_947472215.1 Chitinophagaceae bacterium | reverse complement strand
GATAATTTGTTTGTAACAAAATCCTGCTTAATTTGAAGTCAATTAATTATTTATATATTCAATGGAAATAATACATGTTAGTGCAGAGTGCTATCCGGTGGCCAAAGTGGGGGGCTTAGGAGATGTGGTAGGAGCCCTTCCAAAATACCAAAACCAGTTAGGTCATACCGCCAAGGTAGTGCTGCCAATGTATCGTACCAAGTTTTTGTACGACCATGATTTTGATACAGTTCACCAGGGAGCTTTCGCTATGGGAGAACATTGGTTTAATTATGCCATTATTAAGGAAAGACACAATTTACTTGGATTTGATTTGTATTTAGTGGATATCAATGGATTATTGGACAGGCAGTCGGTTTATGGCTATGAGGACGATTCAGAGCGGTTTACTGCCTTTCAAATTGCTGTGGTAGACTGGTTGGCTCAGTGGCGGCATCAACCCGATGTTGTACACGTACATGACCATCATACAGGACTTATTCCATTTATGATGCAATATTGTACCGCCTATCGCCACTTGGCTGCGGTGCCCACCGTACTCACGATTCATAATGCCCAATACCAAGGATGGATGAGTTGGGACAAATCAAGGTACCTTCCCGATTGGGATAGCCTGGATTGGGGGAAACTTGATTGGGAGAACAATATTAACCCATTGGCCTCTGCTGTCAAATGTGCTCGCCAGGTGACTACTGTAAGTCAAAGCTACCTTGAGGAAATGCGCCAAAATGCCAATGGATTAGAAAAGCTTTTTGATTACGAGCAGGGTAAATGTATCGGCATCTTGAATGGAATTGATTCGGAGGTGTGGGATCCTTCCATTGATGCTTATATCAGTTCTAATTTTAGTATAAAAGATGCTACATTAGGAAAACTTGCCAATAAAAAACATTTGTGTGACCTGTTTAATCTCGATTTAGACAAACCCTTGTTCATATTTATTGGTCGGTTAGTACACGAGAAGTCGGCCGACTTACTTCCCCAGGTAATCTATGATTCAATCTATCATATGGAGGGTAAAATGAATTTTCTAGTACTAGGAAGTGGGGAAAGTTCAGTGGAGGGCGAATTGGAAAATATGAAAAGTCAGTTGGTGGGCTATTATAATTCAAAAATCGGCTACAATGAAAAATTGAGCCACCAGATGTATGCAGGTGCCGATTTTTTATTAATGCCCAGCAGGGTAGAACCTTGTGGTCTTAATCAGCTCTATGCGATGCGCTATGGAACGATTCCAATCGTTAGAAATACAGGAGGACTTCGGGATACCGTGAAAGATTTTGGTGAACCTAAGGGGTACGGTGTTTGTTTTAATGATGCAACAGTTTGGGATATTACTTATTCCATTCATAGAGCCTTGGAAATTTATGAACAGCCTAAATTGGTAAAGAAATTAGTGACGTCCATCATGAAATTGGATTTCAGCTGGCAAACCAGTGCAAAAAAGTATATAAATTTATATGATAGTTTGCTATAATAGTATAGGATTTCAACAAGTTTACTTATATTACGTAAATAATAACTTTAATTATAAAACAATTTGTAAAGCATGGATACCGCATCAGTAATTGCCATTGTATTAGGCGGAGGAGCTGGCTCAAGGTTATACCCTTTAACTGCTTCCAGAAGTAAGCCCGCTGTACCTATTGCTGGTAAATATAGACTGGTGGATATTCCTATCTCCAATTGTATTAATTCCAGTCTTAACCGTATTTTAGTGCTAACCCAATTTAACTCTGCTTCCCTAAACAAGCATATTAAAAATACGTACCAATTTAGTCTTTTTAGTAAGGGGTTTGTAGATATACTGGCCGCAGAGCAAACACCAGATAATCCAAAATGGTTTCAGGGAACAGCAGATGCAGTGCGTCAATCATTAAGGCATATCGTTAATTACGATTTCGAATATGTGCTGATATTAAGTGGTGATCAGTTGTATCAAATGGATTTTGCAGAGATGATTGATAACCATATTGCCAAAGGGGCAGATATCTCCATTGCAACTATCCCGGTAGGCGAAAGGGACGCTCCAGAATTTGGTATTTTAAAGTCAAATGAAGACCATATCATCACTTCATTTATCGAAAAGCCAGATAAAAATATTTTGCCTGAGTGGACTAGTGATACAGGTAATGAGATGAAGGCACAGGGTAGAAATTATCTTGCATCCATGGGGATTTACGTTTTCAGTAGAAGACTTCTGTTTGATTTACTGGAAGTTGAAAAGAAAGATGCTACCGATTTTGGTAAGGAAATAATACCTGGTTCAATTGAAAAATACAATGTGGTTAGTTTTCAATATGATGGGTACTGGACGGATATCGGTAATATTCACTCTTTCTTTGAAGCCAATCTTTCGCTAACATTGGATTTACCTCCTTTTAATTTGTTTGATAATCAAAAAATTGTCTATAGTCATGCTAGGATGTTGCCGCCAGCTAAAATAAGTGGAACTACCCTAGAAAAAACCATCATTGCTGAGGGTTCCATCATCAATGCAAGTAGAATTGAGAATAGTGTGATTGGTATCCGAAGCCGAATAGGTACTGGCTCTACCATCGTTAGTTGCTACATTATGGGAAATGATTATTATGAAACATTGGGAGAAATAGAAACCAATTCAAGTAAAAATATCCCTAAAATTGGTATTGGCGACCGCTGTTATATTAAAAATACCATCGTTGATAAAAACTGCCGCATAGGCAATGATGTTCGAATTAATGGAGGAAGCCATCTGACAGATACGAATCATTCGCTGTATGCTGTAAAGGATGGTATTGTGGTGTTAAAAAAAGGAGCAGTGCTAGCAGACGGTTTTGTCATTTAGTTTTAATGATTACCAAAACATCCGAATAAAAGGATGTTTTTTAGGGATATTTTTAAAATGTGTAATTTATACACATAACTTTATTTAAAATCGATTGCTATGCCTACTATGAAAACAGCAAAAAAACCTTTATTGTCTATTCGGCAAATTATCCAAATGAGTGTTGGGTTTCTGGGAATTCAGTTTGGCTTTGGATTGCAGAATGCCAATGTTAGTCGTATTTTCCAATCCTTGGGTGCTAAAATTGATGATATACCAATCCTATGGATAGCTGCGCCGCTGACCGGACTAATTATTCAGCCGGTCATTGGCCACCTGAGTGATAAAACTTGGTCACTTCGATGGGGGAGAAGGAGGCCTTACTTTTTGATAGGGGCTTTGCTAGCCTCAGCCGCATTGATTTTTTTTCCAAACGTGTGGGCTTTGTGGATGGCAGCCATTATGTTGTGGCTGCTAGATGCCTCTATCAATATTTCGATGGAACCCTTCAGGGCCTTCGTTGGCGATATGCTCCCAGATGAGCAACGTACCACAGGATTTGCTATGCAAAGTTTTTTTATCGGTATTGGAGCAGTGATTTCTTCTATTCTACCTTTCCTTTTAACGCAGATGGGGGTTGCCAATGAAGCCCCGGCTGGTGTGATACCTGATTCAGTAAAGTTTTCCTTTTACATAGGAGGATTAGTTTTCTTTTTGTCAGTGGCATATACAGTTTTTACTACAAAAGAATATTCTCCCGAAGAGCTGAGGAGTTTTGAATCCTTGGAGCAACAACAGGTTGATCATACCATCATCACTACACCTGTAAAATCCTTTTATTACAAGGGATTGGTGTGGTTGGTAGTTGGGGCTGTATTAACTTTTTTACTTTTTCTATACAATTCCCTTCACTTGTTACTGCCACTTGAAAAGGAATTATATGTATTGACAATCGGTATTACCAGCTTTGGGTTGGTTCAACTGCTGGCAGGTTTGTGTTGGTCTTTCAAAAAGAAAAATGGATTGGTCGAAGTAGTCAATGATTTGTATGGAATGCCTGATACAATGAAGCAATTGGCAGTGGTTCAATTTTTTACCTGGTTTGCTTTATTTGCTATGTGGATTTATGCTACGCCTGGATTAGCTCAAAATTTGGCCCATACTACAGACGCTTCCTCCAAAGCATACAATGAAGTTGGAAATTGGGTAGGGGTTCTTTTTGGTTTTTATAGTGGGTTCTCTGCGCTTTTTGCTTTTCTGTTGCCGGTACTTGCTAAAAAAACATCTAGGCCTACTGCCCATTTGATTTGTTTGGTTGCAGGAGGCATTGGATTGATTTCATTTTTTTTAATTAAAGATAAATATTTACTGATCCTGCCAATGGCAGGCATTGGACTTGCCTGGTCAAGTATTTTATCGATGCCCTACTCTATTTTAACAGCCGCTTTGCCGGCTAATAAAATGGGCGTTTACATGGGGATATTTAATTTCTTTATTGTAATACCCCAAATTTTGGCCGCTACCTTACTGGGCTTTTTTACTAAGCATTTTTTTGGGGGTAATGCCATTTATACTTTGGTGTTGGGGGGTATACTAATGATTGTAGCCGCATTCTTGACACTTAGGATAAAAGTGAAATAATTAATTAAGTCAATGTGAAAAATAAAATTATTCAAATGAAAATAAGTTTGCTCCTCCCCATCTTTTTATTTTGTATCCACTTGTCATTTGCACAGCAACAGGAATATTCATGTTATCCCACCAATTGGTGGACTGGTATGAAGTGGAATAAAGTACAAGTGATGATTCATGGAAAGGGGGTTGGTAATGCTGCAAATATCAGTATCTCTTATCCTGGTATTCGTTTAGCAAAAGTTAATAAGGTTGAAAATTCTAACTATGTTTTTCTCGACTTGATAATTGACCCAACAGCCCAAAAAGGGATTGTGAAAATTAATTTCAACGCAACCGGCCATCCTTTTTCAATCGACTTTGCAATCAAATCGCGCAGAGCAGGAAGGAGCAAGGATTTTGCCCAGGGGGTAAATTCAAAGGATTTTATGTATCTAATTATGCCCGACAGATTTAGCAATGGAGATATTTCCAACGATCGTGTTGCAGGGATGAGGGACCAGTCGCTTAACAGAGATACCGTTTTTAATCGCCATGGTGGCGACTTGCAGGGAATTGTTAATCATCTCGACTACTTGGGAAATTTAGGCGTTACCGCCTTATGGCTCAATCCGGTGATTGAAAATGATATGCCTGATCGGACTGAACATGGATATGCATTTACGGATCATTATACTATTGACCCTAGGCTAGGTGGCGAAAAGGCCTATCATCAATTGATTGATGCTAGTCATGCTAAGGGGATAAAAATTATTCAGGATGCGGTTTACAACCATGTAGGGCTATATCATATTACCGTGCAAGATCCTCCTATGAAAGATTGGCTGCACCAGTGGCCTAGTTATACCAATACTAGCTTTAAGGATCAGACATTGTTTGACCCCTATGCTGCACCGTCAGATAGGAAAATAATGGTAGATGGTTGGTTTACCCCTCAAATGCCTGATTTGAATCAATACAATCCTTTTGTTGCCAATTATTTAATTCAGCATGCATTATGGACCGTTGAAGAATTTGGTATTGACGGTTGGCGAATTGATACATATGCGTATAACGATCTTCCATTTATGAACCGATGTAACAAGGCCTTGATGGATGAATATCCCATGCTCTCTATGTTTGGAGAAACATGGGTACATGGTGTGCCTAATCAAAGTTATTTTGTCCAAAATAATTATCAAATTCCTTTCAAAAGTAACTTGCTGGCACCTACCGATTTTCAAACTTTATGGGCTATTCAGGATGCAATGACTAAAGATTTTGGCTGGACGGATGGAGTGAATAATTTATACACAACCCTAGCGCAGGATTATGTTTACCAAGATCCGATGCGCAATGTGATTTTTTTGGATAACCATGATATGGCTAGGTTTTATTCGGTGGTGGGTGAGAATATGGATAAGTACTTATCTTCTTTAAGTTGGTTGTTCACTTGTAGGGGAATACCTCAAATGTATTATGGGGATGAATTAGCCACGACCGGATTTACAAGCCCCAATGATGGATATGTAAGATTAGATTTCCCTGGCGGATTCCCTCGAGATGCCACTAATAAATTTGAGCTATCTGGAAGGAATTCAAAGGATAAGTTAATTTGGGACCAGGTACATACCTTGGCCAATTTTCGAAAAACATCGTCAGCAATTACTACTGGAAAAATGATGCAATATGTGCCCGTTGATGGAGTCTATGTTTACTTCAGGTATGATGCTCATCAAACCATTATGGTTGTGATGAATACAGCCAAAAAAGTAAAGGAAATAGAATTTAATAAATACGGAGAAAGAACCAGCGGGTTTACACATTATAAAAATGTAGTTTCCGGGCAGCAGGAAACCTCGATGAAAGTTTTTTCATTGGGATCCTATCAAGCTGTAGTGCTTGAATTGAAAAAATAATTTTAGCAATACCGTAATTTCTGCTTAGCAAACTAGGAATGGTTTTTATCGGTGCACTTTTGATATTTTAATCAGATTGATTGACAAATTTGATTGTTTTTAAGAAAAAATGAAATTATTTTACAATTATGCTAATTGCACTCCATTTTCTTTTAATTTTGCGCTTCAATATATAATCCATGCAACTATCTTCTTTATTAGACCGTTTTTCAGAACCAGAAACTTTAAAAATGGCCAAATTGGGTCGTGAACTAAGGGCCAAAGGAATCGATGTAATTGACCTTAGCCTTGGTGAGCCCGATTTTGATACCCCCCAACACATTAAGGATGCAGCTATCAAGGCTATTGATGACAATTTTAGTCATTATACCCCTGTAGCAGGTTACTTAGATTTGCGCGAAGCAGTATGTGCCAAGTTGAAACGGGATAATAACCTCGATTATAAACCAGAGAATATTGTTACTTCCACAGGTGCCAAACAAAGTCTGGCTAATACTATTTTAGCGGTGGTAGATGAGGGGGAAGAAGTAATTATCCCAACTCCATACTGGGTTACCTATTCTGAACTGGTTAAAATTGCAAGGGCTAAAGTAGTAGAGGTTCACACATCATTGGAAAGTGGTTTCAAGATAACACCTGAGCAGTTAGAGGCTGCTATTACCCCAAAATCAAAATTATTTCTTTTCTCTTCTCCTTGTAATCCATCCGGTGCTGTTTATAGCAAGTCTGAATTGGAAGCATTGGCGGTGGTATTTAGAAAATACCCCAACCTGTATATTATATCCGATGAGATCTATGAATACATCAATTTTGTTGGAAAGCATGAAAGTATTGCTCAGTTTAGTGATTTGAAGGATCGAGTTATAGTTATCAACGGTTTGAGTAAAGGATTTGCAATGACTGGCTGGCGGCTTGGTTATATAGCTGCCAATGTGGAAATTGCTAAGGGAACAGAAAAGTTACAGGGGCAATTTACTAGTGGTACTTGTTCGATTTCTCAAAAAGCTGCAGTAGTGGCTTTGACCACCGACTTAACTCCCTCCTTGGAAATGACCGAGGAATTTACCAGAAGAAGGGCTAGGGTAATGGATTTGATTAAAGATATTCCTGGATTTAAATGTACCGAACCTGAGGGGGCGTTTTATATTTTCCCGGATGTGTCTTACTATTATGGTAAAACGGATGGTATTACTACCATCACTAATTCTGCTGATTTTTCAATGTATTTACTTCATACAGCCCATGTTTCTTCTGTAATGGGGGAAGCTTTCGGAGAACCTAATTGTGTTCGTTTTTCCTTTGCAAATAGCATGGTAAATATCGATAGGGCATGGGTTAGAATTAAGGAAGCTTTGTCAAAACTTAAGTAATTCTGTTTCCTTTTTTTATTATAAGGGATATATTCTATAAACTAAACTCAAACATT
>CANJAW010000122.1:0-7768 GCA_947472215.1 Chitinophagaceae bacterium | reverse complement strand
GGGTTATCTAACAATACGTACATTCTTTTTACGAGTGACAATGGACCCTGGAAGGGCAAGGAAGAGGTTTTTCGGATAAGCCATGGCAATCAATTGGCTACCGGTTCGGCATATCCATTACGCGGAGTGAAAGGCTCCCATTTTGAGGGTGGATTTAGAGTTCCAGCTATTATGTGGGGTGGTCAAACTGTTTCAGGAAAAGTTTTAAACGGTATTGTTTCTACTTTAGACATATTGCCCACATTTGTAAATCTTGCCCATGCAAAAACTACAACAGGAATTACATTAGATGGTTTCAATCAAACAAATTACCTAGTTGGTAAAACAGCTACAAGTAGCAGAAATAACTTTTACTACTTTATTAGAAATGAATTACATAGTGTACGCTTAGGGAAATGGAAATTAATGCTGCCCAATCGATTAAAAAGTTACAGCGGGATAACTGATTTTATTCAAGATCCTGCAATAACTGAAACAATATTATATGACCTTTCAAAAGATATTTCCGAATCAAATAATGTTGCCAAGCTACATCCTGAGATTGTTAAAAAATTAATTGCTATAGCGGAAAAAGCACCTATTGATTTGGAAGAAAAAACGGGCAACAAGTAAAATGGCTTATTCAATATACTATTTATCAATTGGTAAATAGAAAACGAATATTGACTTTTAAAAAAACAGTATAATAACAATGTTGCTTTTTGTTTTATATAATTAACAATACAGGTATGCGAATTACAGATTCTAACAAACTACTTTTTTAAGTTTTCTAAAATAGCTTTACAAATGAAAAGTAAAATTGAAACCTACCAGCATTCACTCCAGTTTTTTGCAGCTTTTGGAATGACATTACTTTTTAGTACGCAATCTTTTTCCCAGCGCTTCAACATTGTCTATATCATGAGTGACGACCATACTTACCAACCAATAAGTGCTTATGGCGGAGCATTGAAAACCTATCTAACTTAATGAAATGACCAATAGCATTACGCTCAAGTATTTCTAAAATAAATTTAAAAAGTAATTTTTTATCAAAAAGAAACAGGAGATCCCATTAAAAAAATACAATGCTAAAAACAACAACAATTTTACCAGCTGTAACTGCAGGATATTTCCTAATACTCTCTCTCTCATTTACAGCCATGGCAAAGGGAATGCCAACCAATGCACCCAACCATAAAAAAAATATAGCTGAAACCCCTAAGCCAAATTTTATAATTATCTTCTGTGACGACATGGGATACAGCGATATCGGTTGTTTTGGTTCTGACAAAAATCGAACTCCAAACATTGACCGGATGGCAAAGGAGGGAATGCGTTTTAAGAGTTTTTATGTAACCAGCGGTGTTTGTTCGCCTTCCCGGTCGAGCCTGATGACAGGATGTTATCCGATGCGGGTAGGAATGCAAGAAAATTCCAAAGGATTTTATGTTCTGTTTCCACAGGATCAAAAAGGACTTAACCCAAAAGAGATAACTATAGCTGAAATACTCAAGCAACAGGGTTATGCTACCGCCTGTATTGGTAAGTGGCATCTGGGCGACCAACCTGAGTTTTTGCCGAGACAACAGGGTTTTGATTACTATTATGGACTTCCGTACAGTAACGATATGAATGAAAACCCGCCGCTTCCCTTAATGCGTAACGAAACTGTTATCGAAGCGCCGGCCGTTCAGCAGACACTGACCCAACGTTACACCAACGAAACAGTAAAATTTATTCGGGAAAACAAGGACAAACCATTTTTCATTTACCTACCCCACACTATGCCCCACCTTCCCTGGCATGCAAGTTCTGATTTCAAGGGAAAATCTGCCAATGGGATTTATGGCGATGTAATTGAAGAAATCGATTACTCAACCGGAAAAATACTTGAGGCGCTGAAAGAATCCGGGGTCGATGATAATACACTGATCGTATTTACATCTGACAATGGTGGTATCAGGCGAAATAATATTCCCCTTTCCGGCGGTAAAGCAACCATAATGGAAGGTGGTATGCGTGTACCATGTGTGATGCGTTGGCCGAACAGCATTCCGGCTGGCACAAGTTGTGATGAAGTATGCACCACAATGGATCTGTTGCCGACTTTCGCCCGACTGGCTGGTACCTGCGAACCTAATGATCGGATAATTGACGGGAAAAATATCCTCCCTCTACTGCAGCATAAGAATTGGGCACGATCCCCTCATAAGGCATTTTACTATTATTTCATGTCGCAACTTAGAGCCGTGCGTTCGGGACCTTGGAAGTTGCATTTGGGCCTTGACCCGATGCTGGAGAAATGGAACGGCGTTCCCACTGGAAAATGTGTTGCTGCACTCTATAACCTGGAATCAGATATCGCCGAAAAGAAAAATGTAATTGACGAACACCCAAGGGTAGTAAAAAAACTCATGCAACTGGCCGAAATAGCCAGACAGAATATTGGAGATTACAAGCTGCAGGGTTCGGGTTACAGGGCCAGCGGTTGGGTGGAAAATCCGGTACCACTGAAGCTGATAAAAACGGTGGAAACTGAACAGAAATAGTATTCCGGCAGAAAAATTAATGGTGAGCATTATAAAGATTTCTTTTTATGAAACGGCAACAAATTTTATCAAAGCTATTGATGCAGTTAAATTCCCCTGTTCTGCCATGGCTAATATTTACAGTAGTGTCAATCTTTTTTACCGGTAGCCCTGCTTCAGCCCAATACCCCGATTGGAAACATTCTGGTTCGATATACATCTTGACTACTCCAGAGGGTGCAAACCTTCCCGCATCAGCTTTGGTAAAGAATTTTCCATTGCTTATTCGCTTAAATGGCGACAATTTTAGTTTTTCCGAAGCGGATGGTAAAGGCAATGATCTTAGATTTTCAGCAAACGGAGAGCCATTATCCTACGAAATTGAAGATTGGGATACTAAAGCAGCAACCGCAACTATTTGGGTAAAAATACCCATTATCAGGGGAAACGATCGTCACCAGATTAAGATACATTGGGGTAACCCCGGCTCCAAAACAGACTCAGATGGTAAGGCTGTGTTTAACACTTCCAATGGTTATATTGGGGTGTGGCATCTTGGAAATAATGTGCAAGATGCAGTAGGAAATTTGAATACCGAAGATAAGGGTACAACAAAATCAGAAGGAGTGATCGGTAAAGCAAGACATTTTCCCGGAAATATGGGTCTTTTCTGCGGTGAGGATATCCAGCTACTTCCATCGGGAGGATCGGCTCACACTACACAGGTATGGTTCCGTTCGGGTTCATCAAACGGAAAAATTATCGGCTGGGGAAATGAGAAGCGGCAGGGCAAGGTTACAATGGCGTACCAAAGTCCTCCCGCAGTCAAAATGGATTGTTATTTTTCTACGGGTGATGCCAAAGCAAAAATACCTGACAGTGCAAAGGGGTGGATACAAGCCATTAACACATACGAAAATGGTCAGTCAATTATCTATATTAATGGAAAAAAGCAAGGAGTAGGAAATCCCAAAACATACCCACTGAATATCATGAAACCTTCCAGAATGTGGATAGGTGGTTGGGATGATAACTACAACTACATTGGTGAAATTGATGAGGCGCGTATATCTGCCGTGGCTCGTTCAGCAAACTGGGTAAGTCTCGAATATGAAAACCAAAAACCATTTCAGACATTGGTTGGACCCGTTGTCCAAAATGGTAATGAGTTCTTTCTGTCGGAAAGCAGCTTAACGATGAATGAAAACGAAATGGTGAATATAACAGCCAAGGCTGGTGGTGCACAAAACGTATACTGGACAGTGGTTAAGGAAGATAAAGAATTCGTGATTGCCTCCAACCGTTTTAAAATATCTTTTAATGCAGGGCGGATAAGCGGAGACCAGAAATTCAGGATTCGATTTGATGCAGTTTTTAGCAACGGCGTTAGATCAATTGAAATCCCGGTCACGGTGAAGGAAAAACTTCCCGAGCCGGAATTTACCATCAAGGCTCCAAAACACTGGGATGGGCGAAAGACAATAGAAATTCAACCTGAGATCAAAAATATACAAGCCATGAACAATGCAGGTGTTGGTGAGCTTACTTACAGTTGGGAGATTTCAGGACTGGCAGCCATCAAACACGAAGAGTCTGGAAAGCTTATTCTAACCGGCGCTCAGAACAGCGGTAAAATGTCAGTAAAACTCTCCTTGTCAAATGGGGGTGAGCTAATATCTTCCTATACAGATATCATTGTTCAGGAACCAGCAACTGACCCCTGGATCCAGCGAATTTCCGGCGACAATGAAATGCCGGTGGAAGGACAATTTTATGCGCGTGATAACAGCGGACAAGGTACCTTATTCTGCAAAGGGACTTTAAAAACGAAAGCAAAAAAGGTGTTTATGCGTGTTTTTTCAGATGATATAAAGTTTGCTGAACAATGCAAAGCAATTGGGAAAAATGATTCGTACTACTTCGCAATAAAACTTACTCCGGCTCTTGTAAAATATCGAATTGAGTTTGGAACCAAATCTGAAGGAACAGAATTGGTTTTATATCGCGCCGGCGATATTGTGTGCGGCGATGCCTTTCTGATTGAGGGGCAATCAAACGCTTTGGCAACCGACACGCGCGAGGAAGCACCTCGTGTAAAAAATGAATGGGTCCGTAGTTATGGGCAGCAGCAGTTTTTCAAGGAGGGACAAAAGGAGAACCTCTGGTGCAAGCCAGTATGGAAAGCACAAAAGGAAGACCTGGCGGAATTAGGATGGTGGGGCATGGAGTTAGCCAATCGATTGGTGGAAAGTCAGAAAATTCCAATATTCATCCTCAATGGAGCAAAAGGTGGAACCAGGATTGACCAACACCAGCGAAATGATATGAATCCAACAGATCTCAATACTATTTATGGTCAAATGCTATGGAGGCTAAAAGAGGCCCGATTGACCCACGGAATCCGTGGAATTATCTGGCACCAGGGGGAAAATGACCAGGGAGCAGACGGACCTAATGGTGATTATGGGTGGAGAAGCTACCAGCGCTACTTTGTTGAAATGTCTGCAGGTTGGAAAAAGGATTTTCCCAACGTCAGCCATTATTACGTTTACCAAATTTGGCCCAATGCATGCAGCATGGGTAATGGCAATGGCGACATGATAAGAGAGGTTCAACGGAATTTACCCAGCCTGTATTCAAACATGGATATTATGTCGACATTGGGTATTACCCCCCCCGGCGGATGCCATTTTCCATTAATTGGCTGGTCGGAATTTACCCGATTAATACAACCCTTGGTAGAGCGGGATTTTTACGGAAGAAATACCACCAGACCTATTACTCCACCTAACCTCCAACAGGCTAGCTTTACAAGCTCTTCTAAAGATGCGGTTGCCCTGGAATTCGATCAACCCGTCATTTGGAATGACTCACTGGCAAATGAATTTCGGCTGGATGGTATAAAGGGGAAAGTCGCTTCAGGTTTCGTCTCAGGAAATATACTGACGCTAAGGCTCAAAGAACAATTAATAGCCACTATGATTAGTTATCTGGATGAAATGGAATGGAATCAGGACAAACTACTAATTGGAAAAAATGGCATTGCAGCCTTGACATTTTGTAATGTACCAATATTGGATAAGAAGAAAACAAAATAGAAACACATTATGAAAGCCATCAGAATCAAAACCGTATTGGCTCTAATTTCCTTGGTAATTACCGGATTAGAATTTAGTGGTTCGCCTATTGGTAAACCTCTGATTCAAATCTCAAGCGAAGGTTCAACCACAATAGAGAATGCTTGTGAGCCTTCCAAAAAATTAAGTCGCCAACCTGAAATCCTGAAATCCGACAACCTCAGGAACTATGTTAAAAACTTCAACAATAATGACCATACCCATTTCGGACAAGCCATATCCAACCACGACGCTGCGAATTGGATGGCTGACAATATTCCCCTTTTCGAGTGTCCGGATAAGGAAATTGAGGAAATCTATTACTTTCGTTGGTGGACATTCAGAAAGCATATCCAAAACACCCCCGAAGGATTTGTAATAACCGAGTTCCTGCCAAAGGTCAATTGGAGTGGCAAATACAACACCATCAGTTGTCCTGCCGGTCACCACTTTCGAGAGGGGCGATGGATCCGCGACAGCAAATATCTTGACGATTACGCCACCTTTTGGTTTCGAAAGGGAGGTGCACCGCGTAGATACAGTTTTTGGGCGGCCGACGCAATTTATAATTATGCTTTGGTGAAGGGTAATTTTTCCCTTGCTACAGCGCTGTTACCAGACCTTACTGCCAACTACGAATCCTGGGAGGAATCCCGGTTAGAGCCGGACGGACTCTTCTGGCAAATTGATGATCGCGACGGTATGGAGGTTTCCGTTGGTGGAAATGAACACCAGGGTCAGGGAAAACGTGCTACAATAAATTCATATATGTATGGAGATGCAGTAGCTATTGCAGCCATCGCTAAGCAATCAAACAAGCCGGAGATCGCCTCAGCTTACAAAAAAAAGGCAGCACAGCTACAAAAGCTCACCCTTGAAAAGCTATGGGACGACAACGCAAAGTTTTTCAAAGTTCTGCCACGGGGAGAGCAAGCCGTGAAGGTTGACGTCCGTGAGTTACACGGATTTACTCCCTGGTATTTCAATCTTCCCCCTAAAAACAAAGGTTATGAAGTAGCATGGAAGCAGCTAATGGATCCGAAAGGATTCTACGCGCCATTTGGCCCTACCACTACTGAGCAGCGTCATCCCGGCTTCAATGTATCTTATACTGGTCACGAGTGCCAGTGGAACGGACCAAGCTGGCCTTTTGCCACAGCAGTTACCCTTACCGCACTGGCAAATGTTTTGAACGATTACCCTCAGCAGGCTGTTTCTTCAAACGACTATTTCGAAACACTTAAAATCTACACGAAATCACACCGGTTAGAGTTAGCCGATGGGAAGATAGTTCCCTGGATCGATGAGAATCTCAATCCCTATACGGGAGATTGGATTTCCCGGACAAGGCTCAAGTCGTGGAAGGAAGATACCTGGGATCAAGACAAAGGCGGGATGGAACGTGGCAAGGACTACAATCACTCGTCTTACTGCGATTTGGTCATATCCGGACTCGTAGGACTAAGGCCGCGGATGGACGATACGATAGTGGTGAATCCCTTGATCCCGGATGGTAAATGGGACTATTTCTGCTTAGACGGCTTGTCTTACCACGGTAGCATGCTTACGATCTTTTACGACAAAACCGGAAAGAAATATAAAAAAGGGATAGGTCTGCATATCCTAGCCAACGGAAAAGAAATTGGAGCGGTTAAAACACTGCGTTGCCTGACAGTTTCACTCCCCAAAAAACAAACAGGTTTATCGGAGTCTCATGCAAATGAAAGACAAACTATAAGACATGCATCCGGAGATAAAAGAATATTGCCAACAAAAGATATTCAGGATAAAGAGAACATAGCCAAAGACTTTGAGCTAAAAAGAATCTCACGGCAAATATTCTTTTCTGTCTCGCGGACGATCAATCTTACTTGCACGCAAGCGCTTATGGCGAGCCTGTAAAAGAACAGTATTACTGGTGAATATTAAAAAACAATATTTTATATAAATTGAAAATACTAATATTCGAAAATTGAAAAACATAATAAGATGAAAGAGAAAAGAATCACAAATGTATTGGCAATGTTATCAATAGTGATAATAGGATTCACTTTTAATGTTGCGGCTAAGACCAAGCCTCTGAAGGTCTACATCCTGGCCGGACAGTCGAATATGCAGGGTTCGGCACACAAAAGCACTTTT
>CANJAW010000121.1:0-7797 GCA_947472215.1 Chitinophagaceae bacterium | reverse complement strand
TGAGGGCAGGGGATTGGGTCCGGTCAGCCGATTGGTGCTATACCAAAGGGCCGATTAAAGAATTGAAGGATACGACCCTCGGCATAATTGGACTTGGTAAAATAGGAACTCAACTGGCAACGATAGCAATGGCATTTGGGATGAAAGTTATCTATTACCGTGGTAAAAAAGGATTGGAAAATTTCGCTGAAGTTAGTCTACACGAGTTATTTGCTCAGGCTGATTTTATTTCAATTCATTGCCCGCTTACGTCAGACAATAACGGGTTCATAAATAAAGAACTACTTGCATTAATGAAACCATCTGCCTACCTAATCAATGCGTCAAGAGGGCAGTTAATCGTTGAAAAGGATCTTGCAGAAGCTTTACTACAAAATAAAATTGCTGGTGCTGCATTAGATGTATTGAGTTCAGAACCTCCCGTTCCCGAAAATCCATTGCTAGGGATTGCCCATTGTATCATTACGCCACACAATGCCTGGATAAGTTTTGAGGCAAGAAGACGGTTGATGCAAACAACACTAGAAAATGTAGCAGCAGTTATCAATGGTCGGCCAATAAATATTGTATAATATTTCTTGCACTTACCCATTCGGTTAAAATTTTATAATCCTTGAATCATCACTTTTTAATTTTTCGATTACCCATTTTAAGTCATTGTATGAAAAAAATAATCTCCTTCTTTTTACTATTCTTCATTTCAGTACTTGCCTTTTCCCAAGGTAAAATCGTGGAAAGTTTATCCATTAAAAGTAGGGTGTTAGGAAAAGAAGTTAGGTATTCTATTTACCTTCCCTCTGACTATGAAACTTCCCAAAGAAAATATCCCGTATTGTATTTATTGCATGGTTATTCGGATGACGAAACTGGCTGGGTCCAATTTGGCGAGGTACAAAAAATAGCAAACGAAACGATAGCAAAAGGAGACGCCACCCAAATGATAATAGCCATTCCGGATGCAGGCGTTTCTTGGTATATCAACGATGCGAGAGGAAAAGTTCGGTATGAAGATTTTTTTGTAAATGAATTTATTCCGTATGTCGATTCTGTTTATAGAACCAGAACTAATAAGCAATACCGCGCTGTAGCTGGACTTTCTATGGGAGGGTATGGTTCATTGATTTACGCAATGAAGCACCCCAACCTGTTTTCAGCATGTGCACCTTTAAGTGCCGCCATTTGGAATGATGACCATATTGTAGAAATGACCGAGGAAGCTTGGAGAAATTACAAGTTCAATGAATTGTTTGGAACCGAGCTTTCAGGCAAAAATCGGCTAACCGAAACTTGGAATAAAAATTCAATTTTTAAGCTGGCTGCTATTGTAGCTGTGGATCAGTTGAGTCAGGTGCGCTTTTATATTGATTGCGGAGACGATGATTCTTTAGTAAAGGGAAATATGGACCTGCATGCTATTTTGATGGATAGAAAAGTGAAGCATGAGTTCAGGATTAGGAATGGAGCACACAATTGGCCTTATTGGAGATCTGCACTACCGGAAGTGTTGAAGTTTGTAAGTGAAAGTTTTCATCGATAGCAGTTGTAATCCATTATAAAATGGATAAACTTTATGGTTTCAAATAACAATTGTATTTTAGCAGTCTTTAAATTTTTTGTATGCTATTATTAGGTATTGATATTGGAACTTCATCCATTAAAGTTGCCATCGTTGATGCGCAAACGCAAAATTGTATTGCTACTGTCCAGTATCCAGAAGTAGAAACCGGCATCACTTCTCTTCAAAAAGGGTGGGCAGAACAAAGTCCCGAATTATGGTGGGAAAATGTTCAACAGGCGATTCTCAAAGCGCATGCTGGAAAAAAATATGACCCTTCCGATATTAAGGCTATTGGTATTGCCTATCAAATGCATGGCTTGGTATGTGTAGATAAGCAGCAACAGGTTTTGCGCGATAGTATTATTTGGTGTGATAGTAGGGCAGTTGAAATTGGTAACAATGCCTTTGATGCCATTGGCCATGAAAGGTCATTGGAACATCTGCTTAATTCTCCAGGAAATTTTACAGCAGCCAAGCTTGCATGGGTAAAAGAGAATGAGCCTGAACGCTTCGCATTGATTGATAAAATTATGTTGCCCGGCGATTTTATAGCCATGAAACTAACCGGCCAAATTACCACTAGTATTGCTGCATTGAGTGAAGGCGTTTTCTGGGATTTTAAAGAACAGGAACTGTCCAAAGATGTATTTAATTATTTTGGTTTTGAGACCTCCATCGTTCCTGATATAAAGGAAGTGTTTACTTCACATGGTACCATCTTACCCTCGATTGCCAGTCGTTTGTCACTGCAGGCAGGCATTCCCGTTACTTACAAGGCTGGTGACCAGCCCAATAATGCCTTGTCATTGAACGTGCTCGAGCCTGGTGAAGTGGCAGCCACAGCAGGAACATCCGGGGTTATTTATGGCGTAAGTGACCAATTGGTGTATGACCAACAATCTAGAATCAATAGTTTTGCCCATGTCAATTATTTGGAAGAGCAGAAAAGGATTGGGGTACTACTTTGTATCAATGGAACAGGCATTTTAAATAGCTGGATAAAAAAAGTAACCGGCAATCTTTATTCTTATCAGCAAATGAATGAAGCTGCCGCCACTATTGAAGCTGGTAGCAATGGATTACGCATGTTACCTTTTGGTAACGGTGCTGAACGAATGCTGGGAAACAAACTGGTGCAAAGCCATATTCACCAGATTGATTTCAATGTGCATGGACCAGCTCATTTATTCAGGGCTGCACAAGAGGGTATTGCTTTTGCTTTTCGGTATGGTGTAGATATTATGCGGGAAAATGGAATGCAGCCTTCAGTTATTCGAGCAGGTAAAGCCAATATGTTTTTGAGCGATGTTTTTACCAATTGTTTTGTGAATGCTACCAATATCCCTGTTGAACTGCATGATTGTGATGGAAGTGTAGGTGCTGCTAAAGGTGCTGGAATAGGGGTTGGTTTTTATAATTCACCCAAAGATGCTTTTAGCAATTCTATCCCGATTGATTTGGTGGAACCAACGCAAAGTAAATTGTATGATCAATTGTACAGCGAATGGAAGGAGTTAATCTAATTTCAATTTTGATGGCTATTAGTAATCGGATTGAAATAAAGTGACAGTAAGAACAGCTATTTTATTAATTTAATAACAATCATTTGAATAATTTTTTTCATTAAATAAATTTAAAACATCTTTATCCAACTTGTAAATGGGTAGAGGCAAATCAAAACGTATGTCAGTAGTAATCGGAAACAAAGAATTTTTTAAGGGAATCTCGCAGGTTAAATTCGAAGGAATCGAAAGTGATAATCCATTAGCATATCGCTGGTATGATGAAAATAAAATAGTGGCCGGCAAGCCTATGAAAGAATATTTACGATTTGCCTGTGCTTATTGGCATTCTTTTGTTGGCAATGGAGCAGATCCTTTTGGAGAAGCTACCCATCTACATCCTTGGAATGAAAAGGCAGATGCAGTAGAAAGAGCAAAGGATAAAGCAGATGCAGCTTTTGAATTTATTACTAAATTGGGGCTTCCTTATTACTGTTTTCACGATGTAGATGTAGTAGATTATACCAATGATGTATTGGATAATGAAAAAAGGTTGCAGGCGCTAACAGCGTATCTACAACAAAAACAAGCAGCTAGTGGAGTGAAGTTGTTATGGGGCACCGCTAATTTATTTTCCAATCGCCGTTATATGAATGGAGCTTCTACCAATCCAGATTTTCATGTATTGGCTCATGGTGGGGCACAGGTAAAGGCAGCTTTGGATGCAACGATTGAATTAAAGGGAGAGAATTATGTTTTTTGGGGAGGTCGTGAAGGTTATATGAGTTTGCTCAACACTAACATGAAAAGAGAGAAAGAGCACCTTGCTAAATTTTTACATACTGCAAAAGACTATGCTCGTAAAAATGGCTTTAAAGGGACATTCTTTATCGAGCCTAAGCCTTGTGAACCTAGTAAACACCAGTATGATTATGATTGCGAAACAGTAATCGGATTTTTGCGTCAATACGATTTGCTAAATGATTTTAAAATAAACATCGAAGTAAACCATGCAACGCTTGCAGGACATACTTTTCAGCATGAATTGCAGGTTGCTGCGGATGCAGGTATGCTGGGAAGTATGGATGCCAATAGAGGGGATTATCAAAATGGCTGGGATACTGACCAGTTTCCTAATAACATTAACGAGCTAGTAGAATCCATGCTGGTGATTCTTGAAGCCGGTGGTTTTGCTGGTGGAGGTATTAACTTTGATGCTAAAATCAGAAGAAATTCAACAGATTCCGCAGATTTATTTCATGCACATATTGGGGGGATAGATAGTTTTGCAAGGGCACTAATTATTGCGGACAATATTCTTCATAAAAGCGACTATAAAAAATTACGTACCGATCGCTATGCCAGTTTTGACAACGGAAATGGTAAAGCATTTGAAGAGGGTAAATTAACATTAGAAGATCTTAGGGCTTTTGCCATTGAAAATGGCGAACCGGCAAAAACTAGTGGTAAACAGGAGTATTTTGAAAATATTATCAATCGATTTATTTAGGTGAATGGTGAATTGTGAATGAAAGTTATTTCATTCAATTGTTTCTACCTGAAATTGTTCAGTTCGCAGTGGTTTCATATAATGATATCATTGAACTGGGTGTTAACTAAGCGCAATGCCTTATTAATGATGAATGTCTAATATCCAACGAGATTACACGATGCAACAGGCTACTGCTTTTTTATTTGATCTAAATGGCACCATGATAGACGATATGCAATATCATATCAAAGCGTGGCATAAAATTCTTACTGAGTTGGGTGCAAATTTAAGTTTGCAGCAAATGAAGGAAGAATGCTATGGTAAAAATGACGAATTGCTTGAGCGGATATTTCCTGGCCGCTTTTCAGTGGAAGAAAAAAAGAGGATGTCCATTGAAAAAGAAACTACTTATCAAAAAGAGTATCAACCCCAACTTAGCCTAATCAAGGGGCTTAGCAGTTTTCTTGATTCAGCTTATGCCAATGGGATACCAATGGCAATAGGTTCAGCCGCAATTATGTTTAATATTGATTTTGTACTAGACGGATTAAATATCCGTCCCTATTTCAAATCTGTCGTAAGTGCAGATGATGTGCATTATAGCAAACCGCATCCAGAGACTTATTTAAAATGTGCTGATCAGCTTAATAGGAGTCCCGAGCATTGCATTGTATTTGAAGATGCTCCAAAGGGGGTAGCTGCAGCTGAAAATGCGGGTATGCAAGCAGTAGTAATAACGACGATGCATACCGCAGAGGAGTTTAGTCAATATAAAAATATACTTTGCTTCGTAGAAGACTATTCAGATCAGCAACTGAATCGTTTTTTATCAAAAATGTAGGTTATATTTAATGAATTATTGCGAAGTGCTTTTGTATAAAGTGCAAGTACTTTCAGTCGAGTATTTTTTATCTTTAAAATTAATTTCTATATGAATACCTTACAAACCCAAGACTACCTAGTTTTTCTAGTTTATTTTCTTATCGTAGCAGGTTACGGCTATATGGTGTACTACAAAAAAAAGAAGGCCACTGTTTCCGCATCGCATGATTATTTTTTGGCGGAAGGTTCACTTACCTGGTGGGCCATTGGTGCATCGCTTATTGCCAGCAATATTAGTGCAGAGCAGTTTATTGGAATGAGTGGAAATGGATTTAAAATGGGATTGGCTATTTCCACCTACGAGTGGATGGCTGCCGCTACATTGATGATTGTGGCCATTTTCTTTATTCCTGTTTATCTCAAGAACAAGATATACACTATGCCACAGTTTTTAAATCAACGCTATAATTCAACTGTAGCAATGATTATGGCCGTTTTTTGGTTGTTATTATATGTGGTGGTGAACCTCACTTCCATTTTATACCTAGGTGCTTTGGCTATCAGTAGTATTTCTGGTATCAATTTATATGTGTGTATGTACGGGTTAGCAATTTTTGCTATTATTATCACACTTGGAGGTATGAAAGTAATCGGATATACGGATGTGATACAAGTTTTCTTTTTAATATTAGGTGGATTAGTAACTACCTACATTGCGCTAACTATGGTGGCAGATCATTACCATACTAGCGGAGTTGTTAACGGATTTAAAATGATGATGGAAAAATCGGATGACCATTTTCACATGATCTTTAAAAGTGACAATTCCAATTATCCAAGTTTGCCTGGACTAACGGTATTAGTAGGTGGAATGTGGATTGTAAATTTGAACTATTGGGGATGCAATCAATACATTACACAACGTGCATTGGGTGCCGATCTAAAAACTGCTAGAAGTGGTATTTTATTCGCTGCTTTCTTGAAATTATTAATGCCGGTAATTGTTGTTTTACCAGGTATCGCAGCGTATGTTTTATACCAAGAGGGTTATTTCCATACAGAAATGATGGTGAATGGTGAGTTGGTGCAAGATAAAGCCTATCCAGTGTTACTGAATCTGTTGCCTGCTGGTTTAAAAGGACTCGCATTTGCCGCATTGACGGCAGCTATCGTGGCCTCGTTGGCAGGTAAAGCAAATAGTATTTCCACCATTTTTACATTGGATATTTATAAGAAAAAACTCAATGTAAATGCTACAGAAATACAGATGGTCAAAACAGGGAAAATTGCTGTATTGGTGGCCATGTTAATTGCTTGTCTTTTATCTCCATTTATGGGAATTGATAAAAAAGGGGGCTTTGAATTTATTCAGGAATACA
The DNA here is from genome assembly GCA_947472215.1 of Chitinophagaceae bacterium. GTDB lineage: Bacteria > Bacteroidota > Bacteroidia > Chitinophagales > Chitinophagaceae > Ferruginibacter. Next base: position 1,044 of record CANJAW010000121.1, on the reverse strand, counting down.
CCGGCTTTGTTAGTCCGGGAATTTTTGCCATGTTTATACTAGGTTTCTTTTGGAAAAAAACCACTTCCAACGCGGCTTTGTTTGCTACAGTAGGAGGCTTTGGTCTATCGATATTTTTTAAATTCATTCCTTCCATTATTAATCTTTCTTTTCTAGAACCCCTAGGATTTGCAACACTTGTGAAGCAGTCAAATGGAAATATGCTGTATGAAATTCCTTTTTTAGATAGGATGGGTTTTGTATTTGCTATTTGTGTTATTGTAATGTATATCATCAGCATCATTGAAAATAGAAGAGGGGTAACTCCCAATGGCCTAGAGGTTGATCGCTCAATGTTTAAAATGAACAATAGCTTTGCTGTAGGAGCATTAATCATTGGAGGTATATTGGTTGCGTTGTATTCCTTCTTTTGGTAGAACATTGATTTACCTCAATTCAAATTCATATGGTAGGTAGTCCCAAAAGGATTACCTACCTTTTTTTGTAGTGAATAGGGTAATATTTTATAAATTGAGGGAGTAAAAATATTATTAATAAAAAACATGAAAGAAATCAGGTCAATCATTGCTGCATATGATGCCATTGATAAGGAAACAACCCTTGCTGCATTGGCAACTGTGGTTCGAATAGAGGGCTCTTCCTATCGCCGAACAGGGGCTAGAATGTTGGTAATGGACAATGGAGCTTGGGTAGGAGGAATTAGTGGAGGATGCCTTGAAGGGGACGCTCTGAAAAGGGCAAGAATAGCCATAACCAAATCAGTCTCCACTTTAATTACTTATGACACTACAGAAGAAGATGGTCATCAAATAGGGGTAGGTCTGGGATGCAATGGTATTATTGATGTATTGTTCACCCCGTTAAATTTTTTAGCAAAAAATAACCCAGTCGAAATTTTGAAATCATGCATTGCTGGGCCAAGAAAGCCCCATGTATTGATTACCATCACAGGTTTGGAGGGTGCTTGGGAACAAGTCAGTATGGGGGATGTAATCCAGTTTAGCGGCCTTGAAAGTCTCTTTGTTTTTTCAAACGACTCTTTGA
>CANJAW010000120.1:0-7834 GCA_947472215.1 Chitinophagaceae bacterium | reverse complement strand
TAGGAATTGCATTCAAATTTCTTTTATAACGCGATATTATGGTTAAGCGCCTATTAGAAGAAAATATATTGACCGAGAAAATTTCGAACAATTTTTAGTTGGTTAACCCAGCTAAAAAAGAGTTTGAGAATCAATTTTAATTAAAAGAAAACTATACAAATTCAGTGACAACCCTATCCATACAATCTAAAAAGCCCGTTGAATTATTGTCGAAGCATTTGTTTTGGGATACGCCAATTACAAATATTGATTTACAAAAAAACAAAGGGTTTATTGTTCAAAGAGTGATGGAATACGGGCTCATGAATGACTGGGATTTAATTAAAAAATGGTATGGAATAAATGAAATAGGAAGAGTAGCAACTCAATTTAGAACATTGGATCCAAAAGCATTGGCATTTTTAGTAAACATAACAGGGATTCCTATAAATAATTTCAGATGTTACACTACGAAACAGTTGATGAAGGCACACTGGGATTATTAAAACAGCTCCAATCCTTAGGTATATTAAGTGAAATGCGCTTAGTAGGGGGCACTTCTTTAGCACTTCAAATAGGACATCGAAAATCAATAGATATCGATTTTTTTGGAAATTTATCAGCCGAGTATGAGAACCTGATTGATGAATTAAAAACCATTGGAGAAGTTGTTCCTTTAAAAAATTCAAAAAACATCCATAGTCTCTTAGTTAATGATATAAAAGTAGATATAGTCAATTATGAATATGAATGGTTGACAAATAAAATAACCATCGACAATATACAGTTAGCTAGCATTGAAGACATTGCAGCGATGAAACTGAATGCAATAATTGGAAGAGGAAGTAAAAAAGATTTTATTGACTTGTTTTTTATATTGAAAAACTATTCCCTTGCAACATTAATGGATTTTTATACTAAGAAATATAATGATGGTTCTACTTTCTTGGTGTTGAAGAGCCTTACTTATTTTGAAGATGCCGATATGGAAGAAATGCCCTTTATGTTCAATAACATTGACTGGCAAACAATAAAAGATAATATCAAAAAAGCACATGCTGATTACGTTATAAAGCCTGGATAACGGAAAGAAAACGGGTTTGGGAAGATGACAAGAGGATTAGTGTGGTCCAGACGGCCGATTTATATTCACGGGTATACGCAAATCATTAAATCATTCATTTTCAGGCTTTAAATAGTTTTATTTAAAATCTCCGATTATCTAAAATCGTCAAAAAAAAATGAATCTGGTTCGCAGTTTAGTGTTCACTTTGTATATATAATCAAAAAGAAAATTAAATATTGAAAAAAGCAATTATTACGGGAATTACCGGTCAAGATGGTGCATATTTAGCCGATTTCTTGTTGAATAAAGGATACGAGGTACATGGAATTAAAAGGAGGTCTTCTTTGATTAATACGCAAAGAATAGATCATTTATATCAAGACCCACACACTCCAAACCGAAATTTACATTTACATTATGGTGACTTAACAGATAGTACTAATTTAATTCGTATTATTCAAGAAGTTCAACCTGACGAAATTTACAACTTGGCTGCAATGAGTCATGTGCATGTAAGTTTTGAAGAGCCAGAATATACAGCTAATGCAGATGGTATTGGTACACTTAGAATTTTAGAAGCCGTACGTTTATTAGGTTTAACTAAAAAAACAAAAATTTACCAAGCATCTACTTCAGAATTGTATGGACTAGTACAAGCTGTTCCACAATCAGAAACTACCCCATTTTATCCCCGTTCTCCTTATGCTGTTGCAAAACTCTATGCATACTGGATTACAGTAAACTATAGAGAAGCGTATAACATGTATGCTTGCAATGGCATCTTGTTTAATCACGAGTCACCACAAAGAGGCGAAACTTTTGTAACAAGAAAGATCACAAGAGCAACTGCACAAATTGCATTAGGTATGGACAATTGTTTGTACTTAGGAAATTTAGATGCTAAAAGAGACTGGGGTCATGCAAAAGATTATATAGAAGGAATGTATTTGATTTTGCAACAAGAAAAACCAGAAGACTTTGTTTTAGCAACTGGAATTACAACTACTATCCGCGATTTTGTCAAAATGAGTTTTGCTGAATTGGGGATTGAATTAGGATTTAGAGGAAAGGACGAAGCTGAGGAGGCATATGTTGTGAAAAATACTGGTGAATACAAATTGGAAGAAGGAAAAGTAGTTGTTAAAGTAGATCCCAAATATTATAGACCAACTGAAGTTGATTTATTAATTGGAGATCCAACTAAAGCAATGACTCAGTTAGGTTGGAAACCTAAGTATGATTTAGCAGCATTGGTTAAAGAAATGGTAGCCAGTGATATTTCCTTGTTTAAAAAGGAATTGTATATTAAACAAAGTGGATTATAATTATGGAGCAAAATGCTAAAATATATATTGCTGGACACAGAGGAATGGTAGGTTCCGGATTAGAGCGTAAATTAAGGAAAGAAGGATATAACAATATTGTTGCAAGAACTTCTAGTGAATTAGATTTAAGAAACCAGCAAGCTGTAAATGATTTTTTCAAAAAAGAAAAACCAGCATATGTAATCCTAGCTGCAGCAAAAGTAGGAGGTATTCATGCCAATAATACCTATAGAGCAGAATTTATTTATGATAATTTAATGATTGAAGCCAATATTATTCATGCTGCCTATTTAAATAAGGTTACTAAATTATTGTTTTTAGGTTCTTCTTGTATATACCCTAAAATGGCTCCACAGCCGTTGAAAGAAGAATACTTGTTAAGTGGATATCTAGAGCCGACTAATCAACCCTATGCCATTGCAAAAATTGCTGGTATTGAAATGTGTGATAGTTATAGAGCGCAGTATGGTTGCAACTTTATTTCTGCGATGCCTACAAATTTGTATGGTACCAATGACAACTATCACCCAAAAAACTCTCACGTACTGCCTGCTTTAATTAGAAGAATTGTTTTAGCAAAAAAGAATAATGAGCACACTGTTACTATTTGGGGAACAGGAACACCAAGAAGAGAGTTTTTACATGTTGATGATTTAGCTGATGCTTGTCATTTTTTGCTTACAAACTACAACGATAAAGGGTTAGTAAATATTGGCTGTGGTGAAGATATAAATATTAAAAATTTGGCAGAATTAGTAGCATCAATTGTAGAATTTAAGGGTGAAATTTTATTAGATAAAACCAAACCCGATGGTTCATCTAGAAAGTTAATGGATTGTTCGAAAATAAATAATTTAGGATGGGCGCCAAGTATAAAATTACATGAAGGGATTCTTAAAACAATAAAAGAATTTAACAAAATAATTGATGAAAAATAATATCAAAATTGCAATCATAGGTTTAGGCTATGTGGGTTTGCCTCTTGCTATAGAGTTTGGGACAAAATATCAAGTATTAGGATTTGATATTGATGAAGTGAGAGTATTAGAATTAATAAATGGCATTGACCGAACATTAGAGGCAGATATCTTTCGTATGAATCACGCCATAAAAGGTACTCAGAAATCTGGATTAACTTTTTCATGTAATCCATATGATTTAATAAAGTACAATATTTTTATTATTACTGTTCCTACACCTATTGATCATTTTAAAAAACCAGACCTTGGTCCCTTACTAAAAGCAAGTGAAACGGTAGGTAAATTTTTAAAAAAAGGTGATATTGTTATTTATGAATCAACTGTTTATCCAGGATGCACTGAGGAAGATTGTGTGCCAATTTTAGAAAAATACTCTTCATTAAAATTTAATCTCGATTTTTTCTGTGGTTATTCTCCAGAGCGAATTAATCCAGGTGACAAAATAAATACTTTAACTAAAATTAAAAAAGTAACTTCTGGTTCAACTGTTAATATAGCTAAGAAAATTGATGAATTGTATAAAAGTATTATAACTGCTGGTACACATTTAGCACCTAGTATTAAAGTTGCAGAAGCTAGTAAAGCAATTGAGAATGCACAACGTGATGTCAATATTTCATTTGTAAATGAATTAGCATTAATTTTTGATCGTATAGGAATAGATACACATGATGTGTTGGCTGCTGCTGGAACTAAATGGAACTTTTTGCCTTATAAACCAGGGTTGGTTGGTGGACATTGCATTGGAGTTGACCCATATTACCTTGCCTATAAAGCAGAAAGTTTAGGATATCATCCCCAAGTTATTTTGTCCGGCCGTCGTGTTAATGACACTATGGGAATGTTTGTCGCGAACAAAGTTGTTAAGTTAATGATAAATAAAGGAATAACTATAAAAGGAGCTAAGGCATTGGTCCTAGGTATAACTTTCAAAGAAAATTGCCCAGATATACGTAATTCTAAGGTTATTGATATTGTAAGAGAATTAATTCAATTTGGATTAATTCTTGATGTTTATGACCCACATGCTAACAAAGAAGCAGTAAAAAATGAATATAATTTAAATCTGTTAGATAGTATTGTAGATAATTATAATGCTGTGGTACTCGCTGTTTCACATGAGGAATTTAAAATTATTGATTTAAAAAACATAGTCAAATCAAATAGTGTAATTTTTGATACTAAGGCATTTTTTGATCGTTCAATTGTAGATGGACGTTTATAATTCTAATACTTCTTTATGAATAATCATGTTTACATAATTGCGGAAGCAGGAGTAAATCATTGCGGAAATATTGATATCGCAATACAGTTGATTGATGAAGCAAAAAAATGTGGTGTTGATTGTATAAAGTTTCAGACATTCAAGGCAGCACAAATTGTAACAGAAATCTCGCCTAAGGCAAATTACCAGCTCAATGTTACTTCAAAGACGGAATCTCAGTTTGACATGTTAAAGAAGTTAGAATTAGATTATAATGATTATTTGTTATTGATAAAAAAGTGTCAGGAAAACGAAATTGATTTTTTGTCAACGCCATACAATTTTGAAGATGTAGATTTTCTTATGAAACTTGGTGTAGACGGATTTAAAGTTGCTTCTGGCCAACTTACAGAATTACCTTTTCTGAAATATGCTGCTAAACAGCATAAGAAAATGATTATTTCGACAGGCATGGCAACAATGGCAGAAGTATTCGCAGCAGTAGAAGCAATTAGAGAAACTGGTAATAATGATATTGTTGTTTTGCAGTGCACTACAAACTATCCCTCAAAAATTGAAGATACAAATTTATTTGCCATGAATAGCATTGGAATGGCTTGCAAAGTTGATGTGGGATATTCTGATCATACTGAAAACAACTATGCCTGCTTTGCTTCAGTAGCATTAGGTGCAAAAATTATTGAAAAGCATTTTACACTTGATAAAACATTTGAAGGGCCAGATCATTCATCATCACTAAATCCCAAAGAGCTTAAAGAATTAGTATATGGAATAAGGGAGGTTGAAAAAGCGCTTGGAACGGGATTGAAATTACCAACAGTGGCAGAGAAGGCTAATATGTATGGTATGAAAAGAAGCATGGTTGCATTGGAGACTTTACTAGAGGGAACAATTATAGAAGAAAAGCATATAGGTTTTAAAAGACCCTCTAATGGTTTAGGGCCAAACCTTTACGAAAATATACTTGGCAAAAAAATTGCGAAAGCCATTAAACCAGATGAGGCATTTCAATATAGTAATATTGAATGGTAACCAAGAAATTGACATACATAATAAGAAAAGTTACTGATCCCAAATTTATTGAAAGCTTTGTGCTTCATGCAGGGGATTCTTTAACCTATTTTAGATATTATAAAAGCCGACCCTATGATGTTATAAAGCATCATTTAGCCACTTATCTGTTATTTATTTCTGATCAGGAAAATGCAATAGGATATGGACATTTAGAATTTGAAGCAAACAAACTTTGGTTGGGTATTGCAGTTTCTGCAGATTACAAAGGGAAAGGATTTGGGAATTTACTTTTAGGTGAATTAATTGCAACAGCAAAAGATATCAAATGTGAACATATATTTTTATCTGTTGATATAAATAATAAACCTGCAATTTGCTTATATGAAAAGTTTGGGTTCAAATTTTTCGAGATAAAAAATGAACTTGTTCAATTAATGAGACTTTCTTTATATGAATAAATATGTTAGCTCTTTAGCTTTTTATGGGAAAACCCCTGAGGAAATTGTAAGTATTGCAAAGGAATACAAGTTTGCAATAGAGTTTAGTTCGGGAATGCCTTATAGACCAGATATGGAGCAATTCTTTAATGAAACACAACTTAAAAAAATACTCCATAACTACTTCCCTGCACCAAAAGAGCCCTTTGTATTAAATCTTGCAAGTGCAAATGAAGCAATTCGTAATAAATCAATTAAACATTGTTTAAATGGGATTAAAATATCTGCACTAAATGGGTGCCCGTTTTTTGCTGCACATGCAGGTTTTTGTATTGACCCTAGCCCAAACGATTTAGGTAATCATTTGAAACTGGAAAATGATTTTGATGTTGATTATAATTTGGAGCTATTTTTTGAATCTCTTGGGGTATTAATTAGCCATGCAGAATCTCAAAAAGTTCAGTTTTTAATTGAAAATAATGTACTTGCATCTTTTAATTTTAAAGATTCAATAAGTCCATTATTATGTTGTGAGAGTAAGGATATTATAAAGGTCTTTGAACATTTTAAATACAGTGATTATTTTGGCCTTTTATTAGATACTGCTCATTTGAAAGTAAGTTGTCAAACAATGAAATTAAATATAACAAAAGAATTAGAAAAAATAAGTAACTATATCAAGGCGCTACATCATAGTGATAATAATGGTGAAATCGATAATAATTTGCCCATCAAGAATGATTATTGGTTTCTACCTCATTTAAAAAATTATGCTGTACTTCCTCAGGTGCTTGAAGTGAAAAAAAGTAGCATAAGTTCAATTATTGATCAATTACAATTATTAGAAATATATGGAAATTAATGATTTAACAATACACAATTTGTCTGATTTGAAAGAGGCGTTGTTACGACTAGAAAGTTCTGGTTTGGGAATCCTCTTTGTTGTAAATGATGAGCAAAAGCTAGTAGGAGTTTTAACTGATGGTGATATTAGAAGGGTATTAATTGGAGGGGCATTAATGCATATTTCAGTGTTAGAAGTGATGAACACTAATTTCGTATCACTTCCGATTGAGACTGATAATATTCAGATACTTCACTGTATTACTGAAAAAGTAAAGATTATTCCACTTGTTGATAAAAATAATATCTTGGTTGATTATGCATCGATCAATAAAATTCGAAAAATTACTGTAGCAGCCCCATTATTGGATGGAAATGAATTGGCATATGTGACTGATTGTATCAAAACTAACTGGATATCATCTCAAGGTAAATATGTTAGAAAATTTGAGAATTTATTTGCCGATTATCATGAGCAAAGAGCATCGTTAGCAGTTAGTAATGGTACAGTGGCACTACATTTAGCATTAGTTGCATTGGGTATTGGAGAAGGTGATGAAGTAATAGTTCCAGATTTAACTTTTGCTGCTTCAGTAAATGCAATAATATATACAGGGGCTACTCCTGTATTAGTTGATGTTGAAGCAGATACCTGGAATATCGACATTGAAAAAGCTGCAAAACTGATTACTACTAAAACCCGGGCAATTATGCCGGTACACTTATTTGGTCATCCTTGCGATATGGATGCAATTTCAGATTTAGCGAATAAGCATAATCTATTGATTATTGAAGATTGTGCTGAAGCTTTAGGTAGTTTATTTCATGGAAAGCCTGTTGGTGTATTTGGTGATGTTGCAACATTTAGTTTCTATGGCAACAAAACGATAACCACAGGAGAAGGTGGAATGGTAGTTTTTAAAGACCCTATTATTGCAGAGTATGCTTCGGTTCTTAGAGATCAT
>CANJAW010000119.1:0-7862 GCA_947472215.1 Chitinophagaceae bacterium | reverse complement strand
GCTTCCAGCTCGGCGGCATTGAGTTCGGGCAGCGAGCCTGCATTTACTAGTTTGCGGGTATAGGCAAGCTGTTCCTTGGTTTGTTGCAACTGCACGCGGGCAATATTTTGCTGCTCCTTGGCTAATAGTACTTGCAGGTAACCGTTAGCAACGGTAAGGGCGATGTCGTTTTTGAGTTTGTCGATACCGGCATTGGCCGCCTGTAGCTCCCATTGGTTGGCTAGCACGGTGTTTTTTTTGCTGTACCAGTTAAATATGTCAGCACTGGTTTGCAGTTGCATTCCTGCACTTACATAGTTTTGGGTGATTAAGTTAAATGAGGTAGGATCTTGGTTGCGCCCATTGCTGAAACCGGTATTACCACTAAAATTGGCACCCGGGTACTGGCTGAGCTTACTTTGATTGTATGCAAGCCCCGATATGGAAGCCTGCACAGCTGACTGCTTTACGTTGATATTGTTGGCCATGGCATAATCCACAATCTTGCGCAAATCCCATTTTACCTGGCTGAAGCCAATCAAATGGCTTAGAACCACTACTAACAAGAACAATATTTTTTTCATGTACGTCTTTTGTGTTTTTGTGTAAAGCCTGCCGCTAATCGATTGATTTACCATTGCTTCAATAACTGCCGCAAAATTATCATTTAACCGACATTAATAGCGGAAATTTTTATGAGTATCCCTTTTATAAGGATGTAAGGTATATTTAGGGGGGTGCTAACGGTGATGAATACTTTTATTCGTTCGAATGCCTTCTTAAAAGGCAACTGTTTAAATCTGCTACATACTTGAGTTGTATAGTCAATTCTTTTATTTCTTCCCTCAAAAGTTCTATGGTATGCTCGTAGTTGTTCTTTTCGCCGGGCGGCATGACTTTTTTGGTTTCAAGAAAATTTACTGAATGGTGAGGTGAAATACCATTCGTGAAATTATCAGTTTCAGAGCTGCTGTCGGTATAAAATTGGCTACTAGACACGCCATAGTGTTCGGCCAATTTTTCGGCTGCAGTGTAACTTAGTTTTGTTTTTCCATTTTCAAGGTCGCTATAGTTAGCCTGGCTCATCCCCAGCAGGTCTGCGACTGTTTTTTGTTTTAGGTTATGCAGGTTTCTAAAATAGCGAAGGAGGGTAGCAATCATGTAAATTATATTTTATAAGAATGAAGTTATAAAATATTAAATTAAAAAATAATTATATATGTATTTTTCTGAGTATATTTAAATAATAATTTATTTCCTGTTAAAAATTGCATTACAGTTAAAACCACGAGTACATTATTTCGATGGCCATTGAATACAGGATATCAATGCTGCGAACCTGTATAAAATAAGCGCGGTTTTATTTATTATAAAAATTTAAAAAAATGGAACAAACATTTGATTTAAACAAAATGGGGCTTGCCCCAATGACTGGGGAAGAAATGCGGGAAATTGATGGGGGTAGCTGGTATACCGTGCTTGGGTTTGCCGCTGCTGTTGCAACAATATTTTGTACTGGTGGTATGGCATTGGCTGCTGCTGGAATTGCTACATGTTGTGCTGGTTTAGACTCTTAAAATAGTAAATTCTAAAGGTTATCGCAATTTTTTGCGATAACCTTATTTAATTTAAATAATATTTAATTCAAAATATACAACTGATGATTTTTAAAAATAGAGAATTTTATCCTTTGAATAACAAAGAAAAAATTATTAGGGAAATTCTAAGAATTCTTTTAGTTATAATTTTTTCTATAATAATAAAGGGTATATACAACGAAAGCAATCGGATAAACGAAGATCATATCTTAGTGCCAATCTGCTCCACAGCTGCTGAAGTATTTTTCATTTTATATGTGATAAACGCTTTCTCATCTGGAAACTTAGTGAGGAGGTGGGTAAATGACTCTGTCCTTACATACATTTTTAACTTAATTCAAACAATACGAAAGACGAATGATGAAATGACCATGAAATTATCAACAAGATTGCTAGGTATTTTTGGTTTCATAATTCTTATTATTATAATTCTTTGGGAATTAAATTTTTATTTTTGGGCAAAGTCGGTATAATAAAATGGAACTAATAGAATTATAGCCCCATTTTTTTAAATCACTTTACTTTAAAATTTTATGTACAGAAGCCAATATAAAATTGCGTGCCTATCAGAAATTAAAATCAAGTATTTTTTAATTTATTGGTTTATCCTTTTACTTATAATTTTCAGTATCATATCGCTTCCATTTATCTACTTTGATATTTCAGTAAAATCTCCTGACATAATCCGTCCAGTGGATTAAAAAAAGGAGCTTAGGTCTTCTGTTAGTAAGGTAATTCATAGTATCTATTTTAAGCAAGGAGATTCAGTTCATAAAGGGAATGTAATCATACAACTTCGAAAGCAAAATATTGCCATAAAAAAAGAATCAATGATTTCGCCAGTTTTCAGAATATTTCTTTTATTGCGGATTTCAAAAAAATAAGTAAATAAAATCATTTTTCAACAGCAGTCTGATTTATTACCCTTTTTTATCTTTCAAAACACACAATTGTTTTACTTGATAAATATTTAATTAATTGAAAACAATGGAAAGTAAGGCAGTGTTAAAAATCATTTTCATAATACTGATATTTGACAGCATTTCCCATATTTATGAGGTAAAAAGAAATCATTTAAATTTAATTACAGTACAAATAATTTCCTTAATTTCTTTTAGAGTAGTATTGATTCTATCACTTTTATATTTCCTTATTAAAAAACCCAATTAGCTTAAAATTTTCTTTAAAAATATTTAAATGACCCCCTTGATGATATATTAAAATAAAATAGCGAGGTTTAATTTGCTGAAAAAAGTAAAAAAAATGATACAAAAATTTGAGTTAAAAAAAGGAAATACTCCAATGTAATGCCTGAGGGAGAAATGCAAAAGATTGAAGGAGTTTTTTTTTATTTGTAATTAATGGAGTTATGGTTTTAACCGCCTCAGAAATGATTGCTTTTTTTATTACAGGAGTTGGAATTGGAGCAGCGGAGGACAGGGTCAAAAAAGAAAATAAATTGAGTTTCAGTAACTAATTTTTAATTTAAAATAATTTTAAAATGGTATAATTAAAAATTGATGGATTAACTGATTTGTCTCAAAAAAAAATGGTTGAGAAAGAATGGGGGAGAGCCCCTATTGATGAAGCAGCTGCAGTTGGGTATGGAATTTATAAACAAGAAGATTAAGCTTCATCATGAAAATAATAGTTTCATTATTGTCTAAGTATTGGCTGTTTTTATTTTTAACTGGGGCTCTAATTGGAGCACTAGTGGCCCATACTCAAAAAATTTATTCATTGATTTGAGTGAGTTTAGCCATTTAAAAAAACGAGATACTATCTTTTTTTGAAGGTGGTATCTTATTGGTTTTATAAACGCTAAATTATTTCCCAACTTTTATTTATTCAATAATGAATTTTATCAGTTCATCAGATACTAGTATTACTTACAACACAGAAATCAACCGAAAGCAGATTTCTATCTATTGGTTAGTGCTTGCATTTTTGGTGGCTTCCATCGCATCACTCCCCTTTATCAAACTAGATATTTCAGTAAAATCTCCAGGCATAATCCGTCCAGTAGATGAAAAAACGGAGCTTAGGTCATCTGTAAGTACAATTATTGATAGTATCTATTTTAAGGAAGGAGATACGGTACATAAGGGTGACGTAATCATACAACTTCGAAAGCAAAATATTGGCATAAAGAAAAGCATGAATGATTTTGCCATCTTCCAAAACAACCAGTTTATTGCGGATTTAAAAATATTGACCAAATCAAATCATTTTTCATCAGCAACTATCTCCAGTTTAAATAGCCCAGTTTACAAACAACAATCTAGTCGCTTTGCATTTCAGATGTCTGAATTAAATGCCCAGCAAAAAAAGGTTAATAGGGAGTTGTATGTAGATTCATTATTGATGGCTGATAAAATCATTTCATTAAAAGAGATGTTTGATAAGCAAATTGAACATGAAAAATTAGCCGCTAATATTCGTGCTACCAGCGAACAGCAAATAGCTATCTGGCAACAAGATCTCTCGAAGTGTCAATTGGAAAAAAGTCAGTATGAAAATGCCAATACTCAGTTGAACGAGGATAGTAATTTTTATTCTATTAAGGCGTCAACAACTGGGGTTTTGCAAAATTTTAATAAATATTACCCTGGTAGTTTGGTGCAGGCTGGGGAAGTGCTGGCAGTCATTTCTCCCCAGGCTACCTTAGTAGCGGAATGCTTTGTAAGTACTAGAGATGTTGGCTTCTTAAGGTCAAAGCAAATATCTCTGTTTCAGATAGCCGCTTTTGATTATAATTATTTTGGCATCCTTACAGGAAAAATTCTCTCCATTGATAACGACTACACCATTATTGATAATCAGCCTTCCTTCAAAGTGCGCTGTAGGTTGGATAGTCAGCAATTGTATTTAAAAAACGGCTTCAAAGGAAATCTAAAAAAGGGGATGACCTTACAGGCGAGATTTTTGGTGGCTAGAAGAAGTCTTTGGGAGTTACTTTTTGATAAGGTGGATGATTGGGTAAACCCAATAAAGGCCTAAATTTCTAATTGAAATGAATGGTAAATTAAAGAATGCTAGCAGTAAAATCATTTGATGCGAGAAGTTATTCAGCTAGTTTATCTGGATAAATAGTTGATTAAATAATTTATTCTTTCTAATAAATAAACTTACGAGATAGCTTGAAAAATATCATCAGCTTACTGCTAATTATTTGTTTTCCTCCATAAAAGCCTAGCGAAACTTTAATCTGATTCATCAGTTTGTCAGTAGTGAAATATTTATACTATGAGTTTACAAAAAAATATCAAAATCAAACAACGTGATATTACCGATTGCGGTGCGGCTTGCCTGGCTTCTGTTGCAGCTTTTTATAAGTTAAAACTTCCGGTAAGCAGAATAAGGCAATATGCGGGTACCGACAAAAGAGGCACCAATGTACTAGGATTAATTGAGGCTGCTGAATTGCTAGGATTTCAGGCAAAGGGGGTGAAAGGCACATTTGAGAGTCTTTCAAAAATCCCCATGCCTTCCATTGCGCATGTGGTGATGGATGAAAAACTGGCTCATTATATGGTGATTTATAAAGTAGAAAAAAAATTCATTACCATGATGGATCCTGCAGACGGCAGAATCCATAAAATAAAGAATGAGGAGTTCAAGAAAATTTGGACCGGCGTCTTGGTCTTATTATTACCAGACGAGGGGTTTGTTAAGGGCAACAGTAAAACGACCAATGCAGCCCGTTTTTGGCAATTAATTCAACCGCATCGAAGCATCATGGTGCAAGCTATTTTTGGTGCGTTGGTATATACTATTTTGGGGCTCGCTACTTCAATTTACGTTCAAAAAATTGTTGATTTTGTTTTGGTGGAAGGTAATACGAGGTTGCTCAATTTGTTGAGCGTCATCATGATTGCATTACTGCTATTTCAACTGATTTTAGGAGCACTAAAAAATATTTTTGCATTAAAAACTGGCCAGCAGATTGACGCTAGATTGATATTGGGATATTATAAACATTTGCTTTCACTGCCCCAACGTTTCTTTGATACCATGCGAGTTGGCGAAATTATTAGCCGGGTAAATGATGCGGTAAAAATAAGAGCCTTTATCAATGATATCGCATTGAATATGATCGTGAATATTTTAATAGTTGCTTTCTCAATCGGCCTGATGTTTTTATACTATTGGAAGTTGGCGGTAATCATGCTTTGCATCATTCCTTTTTATTTAATTATTTATTTTATCAGCAATAAGGTAAATAAAAAATGGCAGCGAAGACTGATGGAAAATAGTGCGGAACTCGAATCCCAGTTGGTGGAAAGTTTAAATGCAGTGGGAACAATTAAGCGTTTCGGCTTAGAAGAGTATGCCAACGACAAAACTGAAAATCGGTTTATTGGGCTTTTACGGACTATAAACAAGAGTAGCACCTATAGTATCTATATTGGCTCTGGAGCTGAATTGGTAACGCGGTTATTCACAATAGTATTATTGTGGGCAGGTAGTTATTATGTAATTCAAAGAGAATTGTCACCGGGTGAGTTATTGTCTTTTTATGCCTTAATTGGTTATTTTACAGGACCGGCAGCTTCATTGATTGGTGCCAATAAAAGTATACAGGATGCATTAATTGCTGCGGATCGCTTGTTCGAAATTATTGATCTTGAGGTGGAAACTAACAATATCAATAAAATAACATTAACGCCTGAATTGATGGGGGATATCCAATTTAGTAATGTTAGTTTTCGTTATGGTACCAGAACATCCGTTTTCGAAGGGTTAGACCTTTTAATAACAAAGGGTATTAGTACTGCCATTGTTGGTGAAAGCGGAAGTGGCAAATCAACTTTATTATCATTGTTACAAAATTTGTATCCATTGAAAGCTGGATTTATTTCCATCGGCGGAATTGACCTTCAAAATATTAGTAATCGCAGTCTACGAAAATGTGTAGGAGTAGTACCCCAACACATCGATTTGTTTGCTGGAAGTATTGTAGATAATATAGCAATTGGAGATACTGAACCCAATATGCAAAGATTGTTAGGCCTTGCTAAGATGCTAGGTATTCATGAGTTTGTTGAAAAACTCCCCAACAGCTATAATACTTATTTGAGTGAGCAGGGCGTGAATTTATCTGGAGGGCAACGGCAACGCATAGCCATTGCTAGAGCACTTTACCGAAACCCTGAAATATTAATATTGGATGAAGCTACTTCTAGTCTAGACCCTGTGAGTGAACAAAAAGTGCAGGATACTTTGCAATGGTTTCAGCAACAAGGGAAAACGATTATTGTAATTGCTCATCGTTTGTCAACTATAAAAAATTGTGATACCATTCTAGTCTTGCACCAAGGCAAGTTGGTGCAAGAAGGCAGTCATGAAAGCTTGTTAAATGTAGACGGGCCTTATGCCAGGCTTTGGGAATACAATAGTAGTATTGTTTAAATGTTGCAAATTCATTGAATAAATCTCTGGTAAATATCAATTGCATTTTATAGCCCACGGTTTAAACCGTGGGCTATAAAAACGAAATACAAAACACAACCGTTTAAACGGATTGTATAAAATAGAAACAGTATGCCTCATTCATACAATAAAATATGGATACATGCCATTTGGGCAACCAAAGAAAGAATGCCTATTATTCATAGCAATATCGAATACAAAATACATCAATTTATTTCCGAGCAATTGAGAGCGCAAGGTTGTCTTGTAAGAATTATTAACGGTATGCCCGACCATATTCATTGTTTATTTTTGTTAAGCCCACAAAAATCTATAGCAGAAGTTATCAAACAAATTAAAGGTAGCAGTTCGCATTATGTAAATCAAAATGATTTAACATCTAAAAAATTTGCATGGCAAACAGGCTATGCGGCCTATTCTGTATCTGAATCGGTAGTTGAAAAAGTTTTTCAATATATAAAAACCCAAAAGGAGCATCATCAGAAAAACTCTTTTATGCAAGAATATGAAGCGTTTTTAAAACTATATGCTGTTGAAACTAAATAAAAAATGGATTGTTCAAATATGCTAATTGGTTTACCAATTTTATAATTTTATGTGTGTTGGAATCGACATTATTGAGGTAAATGGATAAATCCATTGCACCTATACCGTTGCATTTTATAGCCCACGGTTTAAACCGTGGGCTATAAAAACGAAATGCAAAATAACAGTTTCAACGTTTTTTATAAAACAAAGCCATTATGTTTCATTCATACAATACAATATGGATACATGCCATCTGGCAACCAAAGACGAGGGAAATGGATAAATCCATTGCATCTATATCGTTGCAATTTATAGCCCACGGTT
>CANJAW010000118.1:0-7920 GCA_947472215.1 Chitinophagaceae bacterium | reverse complement strand
TTCTACGGTTCATAGAACTAACCAACACTGGAATTCCTCCTTTCTTTTTCACTTCGTTGATATAGTATTTCAAGTCCCTTTTGTAGGAAGTAAAGGGTCCAATTCCTTGCCCCTTCTGCTTTTGGTCATTGTGGCCAAATTCAATAAACAGGTAATCTCCTTGTTTCAGTAAACTTAACAGTTTCTGTAATCTTTTGGCACTTTTAAAAGAGCTGAGCGCTTCGCCACTTTCAGCATAATTGGCAATACAGATTTTTCCGGCTTCAAAAAAAGAGGGTATCATTTGCCCCCAAGATGCCCAAGGCTCTCTATCTTGATCTACCACCGTAGAATTACCAGCTAAAAACAGGGTAGTAGCATGCTGGTTGGGTGTTATTTCAACTGCACATACTTTTGCAGCGGTATCACTAAATTCAATGGTTAATAAGTTATCCCAATGTAGATAATTGATCTCTCTAGATTTTAATTTCACCTTGTCAATGGCAATACCTGAGGCATCCCTTATGATACTATCTTTTACATGCACGGTAAAAGAAACAGTAGCAATTTCTCCCTTTTTAGTGATTACATTTTGTAAAAACAACCGCCTACATTCGGCTCTAACCGTTGTGGCGGAAATACCTTTTATATCTCCTAAAATCACCTTAACGTCGTAATTACCCTCAGGAATTTTTACAGAAAAATAAAAGGGTTTTGTGCTAGTAATATAATCACTATTGCTATTCTTTTTCCCACCCCTAATTACTTCACTTACTTCAGAATGATTACTAAACCCATACCCAATGGCATCAGTATAGTTTGTACTAGCAGAAACAGGCAGGTATCCACTTGCAGCCGTAGATCCTCCAAAATCAAATTTAAATTCCTGCTGCTGAGCATTGACCTGTATTCCACCAAACAGTAAAAATGAAATGTATAATAGAATGTATTTATTCATTTTGATAAAATAGCTATTTGGGTGATTCGTAATATTGTAGGGAACTATCATTCATCTTAAAACTATTATTACCAATCAAACGAAACATCTCCGCACCCGCTAAAATAGCCGGGCCATAGCCATGAGCTGCAAAAATATTTACCGGACGATGGTAATAAAACGCTGGGTCAAATGCCATTCCTGTTCCTACACAAGTACCTTCAATTTGTCCATTTTCTCTGATTTTAGTTGCAACTGCATTCCAAGCCAACACCGCCATCGGTGCATAGGTTATCGCATCAATCCATCCCTTGTTACAGGCATGCGCAATGCAAAAGGAATAGATGGCAGTAGCAGATGTTTCCAAATAACTATCTTCTCTGTCAAGCAATTGATGCCAAAATCCACTTCCACTTTGGTACGATGCCAACCCTTTGATATGGGCCTTTAACTGTTGTAAAACAAAGGCTCTTCCTGGATGGTTAAGCGGCAATACGTCTAACAATTCTACTTTAGCTAATAACGCCCAACCATTTGCTCTCGCCCATCTGAATTCAGGATGTGCCTCCATACTTTCTACCCAACCATGCATATAAAGTCCCTTTTCTTTATTGTACATTCTTGCGCTAAATTGTTTAACCTGATTTACCGCATCATCAAAATATTTTTTATCCCCGGTAAGTTTTCCCATTTGCGCCAAGGCTGGCACCCCCATATAAAGATCATCCAACCAAAGGGTGTTTTTCTGTGGGCGTATCCTTGCCAAAGTACCATCGAGTAGTCGGTATTGCTCTCGAGATACAAAATTAACTAGGCGATCAATGGTAGGCCGAAGGTCTTTATTCAATCCCAAGCGGCTTGCTTTTATCATTGCTGCACAAACCGCACCTGCATCATCCAAAGCCTTGGGTTCAATGGGCTGCCGAAGTGGGTAATTTTCATCTTTGTAAACACCGGTATTCTTTAATTTAATGACTACAGGTATCCAATTGGCGATAAAGGAAAAACGATTGCTGGTATAATCGCTGAATTTTCTGTCGCCGGTAATTTCAGTAGCCAATAACATGGCACCATAGGTAACTCCCCACTCATAACTAGTAAGTCTGAAATCTCCCGGCTTAACGATGGTGTTGGTATCAATTTTTAAAACGTCTTGTACAATTTCGCCCGTCTTTTTATTCATCATTTGAGCTGGAGTAACGGAATCGAGGTAATTATATAGGTGATCCAATATGTTTTTTATGGATGCTTGGGACATTGGTTCGTAAGGGGTAGGGTAATCTACCTTCAAGGCGTGCAATGGCGTTGTGACATCATTGGCTCCTTTTACTTGTGCATTAATTGCTATAGAAATCGAAAGGAAAAATAAGATAAAACAGACTTTTATTTTTATACCCATGGTTACTATTTTACAAGATTTTTAATACTGCATTTAGATATTCAAAACAAAGTGAAACTGAAAAGTTGCTTCAAATTAAAAAATTCACCGTTCAGCAAACAGACTAAACCAATTAAGAAATCGACTACTCAAAAGCCCATCCATTAGATAAAAAAATCAAAGGACGGTGCAATTTTCATTGTCCGTCCTTTGACTAAAATAAACTAAGCTAATTTTATTGGCTTTTACAAGCTCATTATTTAAATTTAAAAGGCAAGAACCAATCTCTACTCATCAATTTTGCCCGGGCTGCATTGGCAGCTCCTGCAGACAAGCCAGACTTGCGTAATTTATCATAAATCTTATCTGCAATAAAGGAAGGGTCATTTCTGCGAATGGCGACCCTTAATAGGTCTGACCAGCGCTGTCCTTCATAAGCTAGTTCCAATGCATCTTCCGCTAGAATCATGTTTTCTATATTGGTTACACTATCCGTCAGTGGCAATGTTACCGCACTCAATCCTGCTCTGCCACGAATTCCTATATTTCTGTACCAAGTACTTCTAAATGCAGGACCATCCCCTTCTCTTCCATCAAAATCGTAGGGCCAAGGTAAAAATGATTGTTGCATATTAGTAACATCTCCAATCCTACTAGCGCCAGGTAAAGGATCATAATGATAATTAATCCCTTTATTCACCAAGGCATAGGCAAGCTTGTATTTACCTGCACGATTTGCTGCTTCTGAATAGTGAAGATGCAATGTTGCCGCTCTTGTCAAGAACCATTTACCTGGTTGGCTAAAAGTACTGATGGGTAAATTATCTGATCCTAAATAATTATACAAGTATTTCATGATTACCGGCTTGCCATTAATCAATCGGTAAGTGAAAGTACCCCTAGAATCCATGGGGAAATTATTCCTTACTACTTCAGCAGCTGTTGCTGTATTAGCAGAAAAAGTATAAATCTGCATTTGGCTATTCCAATTATCGATTGCCTGCTGGGCTGGTTGCACCAGATAACTTCCACCTGTAGGAGAAAATAAATCAATAAATGGATTTACCGGTTCAAATTTTTTATCGAATGGCAATGACCAAATCATTTCCCAGTTAAACTCATTATCCACCTGGGGCCGCTCAAACAAATACCTCCATCCATTGGAATACACCAACGAAGAAAAATCCAGCCCTCTTGAATAATTGATACCAGCATTGGAGAAACTAGAAATACGGTATTGGTTATAAAATTGTTCACCTACTCCACTGGTTCCCAAAACCTCCATCACTCTTTTATACCGATCGGCAGATTTATCATACTGGCCCTGCCACAAATACAAATCACCCAACAATATATTTTTATTGATAAAGAATTTCTGAGTGCTATAGCCATCCACCACTGTTTGCAAGGTGGTACCAGATGGGTAATCCTCTGTAAACGGTAGGTTTTCTGTAAATGTAGTCAACGAATCAATCAAAGCGGGTAACGCAATCGTAGGAAAATTACTAGTATTTTTTAAATCGCTCAACTGTACAAGTGGGTTGGTTACATATGGTATATTACCAAAATGAATCCCCAACTGCAAATATACCCAGGTACGGATAGCTCCGATATCCGAATAACGTTGGTTATATTCCTCTTGTTTCAATTTACCGGCAGCATACATTTTTTTGAAGTTTACCAACACGTCATTACAATTCACAATTACCTCATAAAAAGGCTGAGGGTCAATATAAGGATTGGAAAAGGTAGCGGTTTGCTCACTTATCTGCCTCAGATTGGCATCCGAATTGGTGGTGATATCCATTAAGTCACCCCTCAATTCATTCATCAACAAATAAGGTTTGGCCAACTTCATCAACTTACCATACACCCCGATTACTGCAGCATCCGCATCAAAAACATTCTGATACATATTAGGAGCGCTTACCAAAGTTTGGGGTTCCACATCCACCAGCTTTTTGCAAGATTCCATTGACAGGCAAATAGTTCCTGCCAAAAGAGCGAAGCTGATATTTTTTAATAATCTACGTTTCATTATTATAAGCATTTTATATAAAAATTTATTAAAAACCTAACCTGAATCCAATCTGAACCGATTTGAACTGGGGTTCCAATGTATTATCAACTCCCTGTCCAAAGATGCTTTCTGTTGCGCTGAATTCAGGGTCGTAACCTTTGTAATTGGTTAATGTCAACAGGTTGTTTCCGCTGGCATATACCGTGGCATATTTAAAAAAACCTGGGTTGAAAGGCACATCATAAGAAAATGTAACCGCCCTTAATCGTATGTAGGACCCATCTTCTATCCAACGACTACTGAAACGACTATTGCCCATTGGATCACCCCAAGCAGCTTTCGGAATAGGAGTAACTTGTCCGTTGGTTTTCCACCTGTTTAATACCGCGTTGGTTTGATTGTACACATTACTCATACCTTCCAGTTGAGACCTGGTATAATTAAATATTTTATTACCAGATGAAAAAGTAAACAACGTACTTAAAGAAAATCTTTTGTAAGTAAATTTATTAGTAAAGGATCCGAAAAAATTAGGATTAGGACTTCCTAAACTTTTTTTGTCGTTGTCATCAATCACTTTATCCGCATTCAAATCAGCAAATTTGATATCACCTCCTTTAAAAGAAGTTAGCGTGCCGTTCAAATTCCGAATAGACAAGCCATCTTGTGCAGCTGCTGCATCCGATACATATACCCCATTGGCCTGGTAGCCGTAAAATTCATTGGGTGCTCCGCCAACTTGTGAAGCATAAGTTGCACCAGAAAATGAAGTCAGAATTTGGCTTCCTGGTAATAAGGTAATGGTTGATTTAGATTTCCCTAAATTAAAGCCAGCATCCCATTTTAGATTTTTTTTATTTATTACCCGATAGGTAAGCGATAATTCCAAACCAGTTGTCTTTAAAGCTCCACTATTGGATACCACATAATCAAAACCTGCCGCTGAAGGCAATGATTCGTAGGTAATTAATTTATCTGTTTTGTTTTGATATACATCCACACTAAACTGCAACCTTTCTTTCATCAAAGCCATATCAACTCCAATATTCAATTTTTTAACTTGTTCCCACTGCAATTGATCATTCCCAATTCCGTTGCGAACCAAGCCTTGCATTCCCAAAAGGTTTTGAGAGCTGTAGGTTTGCTGAGCCGTATAGTTTCCTATATCCTCGTTACCCGATAAACCATAAGAAGCGCGAAGTTTCAATAAATCAATCTTACTATTTACCATTGATTTTTCAGAAGATATCAGCCAGGAGGCCGCTACTGAAGGAAGTACTGAGAAAATAGTAGAACTCATATTGAGGCCCTTCAGAATATTCTTTCCAAATCTGCTAGAGGCATCTGCAGCAACATTGGCAGAAAAGAAATATTTATCAGCAAAAGAGTATTCTGTATTAAAGTAGGAACTGGCCCATTTAGATTCTCCGATATCACCACCAATTCTTCTTAAACCATTTACACCATTACCCACACTCACCAATTCATCAATGGCTGAGTTATAGCCCAATCCAAAGTTTTGCTCGGTTTTATCCTTCAAGTATCGAACACCTACCCTAGTAGAAAATGCATGTACTTTACTGAAAATATTTGAATAGGTCAAACGTGCATCATCATACAATGAGAAAAGGGAAGAAACCTGCGTACCCATCCTATTGAAGGCAATTGCCGTAGTCAACGAATCGGGAGTAACTCCTTTACGTGGAACAAAAAAGTTTTCGCGAACCTTATTATAAATAATACCAATCGTATTGGAAAATGCAAGGTGCTTGCTAATCGCGTAATTAAATCCGATGGATCCAAAGAAACGATAGGCCCTGTTTAAACCTTGTCCCAAATCGGTAATCGCCATTGGATTACTGATATTAAGGGTATCCCTGTCAGCAAGTGTTGGAGACTCCAAGCCTACGGATGATACATCATTGGTTCTTAAAAAAGGAGATTTTACCAATGCTAAAAATACCGGATTGGTTTTAAGCGAATTTCCCTGATCCCTTACATTTTGTTCGGAAAAAGTAAAGCTCAAATTGGTGGTAGCTGTCATGCGTGCACTCAAATTTAAATCACCATTGAAACGCATATTGTATTTTGAAAG
Source organism: Chitinophagaceae bacterium (assembly GCA_947472215.1). GTDB lineage: Bacteria > Bacteroidota > Bacteroidia > Chitinophagales > Chitinophagaceae > Ferruginibacter. The sequence continues at coordinate 1,511 of CANJAW010000118.1, read as the reverse complement.
ACCGGTTTTTTTAATTACTCCCTCATTATTTAAAAAACCCAAAGAGATGGCGTACTTAGCGATGTTATCTCCACCGGCAACCTTTAAATAAATGTTTTTTGTGTACGAATTTTTCAACACCAAATCCTGCCAATTGGTCTGGTTGTGATAAGCGTAATAATTCGATGTAGCCGCATTGTCATTCATATAAGGCTGGGCCTGTACTTGAGCATCACTCATTCCGCTTGACTTTAGCATATCACCAAGGTACACGCGATAATCTGCTGCACTCATCACTGGCAAATTTTGAGGAGCTGAATTAAATCCGCCATAGGAAGCGAAATCAATTTTAGTGCCCAATTCCTTTGCCCGGATGGTGGTAATAATGATAGCTCCATTGGCCCCCTTAGTTCCATAAATGGAAGAAGCGTCTTTCAACACAGAAATATTATCGATATCCCTTTGGTCAATGGTAGACAAGGGATTGGTATAATTATTTGAAATGATTGAACCACCTGTATTGTTATTGTTAAATATTACCCCGTCAACAATGATCAATGGTTGATTGGTAGCATATAGTGAATTGATTCCCCTCAAGAAAATCGTTCCACCAATATTTTGAGATCCACTGCGGCGAATTACATTCAAGCCAGCAACTTTTCCCTGCAAATAAGAATCAGCAGATTCCCCTGATCTATTCCAGCCATCCTTAACTTCTACACTGCTTACTGCATAAGGCATTAATGCGGTAGCAACAGAACCAGTAGGTAAAACCACTTCATCCGCAGAAGAATTAAAGCCATCTTCATACAGTAAAACTCTAAGCACAGAAGAGCCCCTTACCGCCACTTGTTTAGACTGATAACCTTCGCCTTCAACTAAAAGCATAGCGTCCTTTCTAGGAAGGTTGATTGAAAAACTTCCTGAACTATCGGTAATGGAGGCAGCAAAAATCTTATAGGTTAACCGAATTCCTCCGATAGATTTTCCGGTAGCAGCATTAACAACCGTACCTTTTACCTGGTAATTACTTTTAGCAGTTTTAACAGAAGTAGACGGCAACTCTTGTGCGTTCACAAAAAAGCAGGAAGCTACTGCAACTGATAGGGTAAGTATTTTGTTTAAAATATGCATGATATTAGAATAAAAAACTTTTAAATAGAATTAATAATATTAAGGTACTGGTACTAAGCGTATATAATCCAACAAAATTGGACCGTTGGTAACCGATGTTAACCTCCAGTCTATAGTTCCATACTTAGTATTAGTGATATCTCCCAAATACATTTCATTGTATGCTCCCACTGCGGTGAACAAAGGCACTGCATGTGTCAATGTTCCCTGCAATGCACCAAGTGTGGTGTTCCAAGCATTAATGGTTTGACTAAAAGCAGCGGCCTGGAAATCGTTGGTGGCCAAAGCATACACTTGGTATTTAATAGAAGGTGTTTCATTAACCCTGTAAAAAGAATAAAAAGTGGTTACGCCATGCCCTGAAACCATTATGTCTGAAAAGTTAACATTGCTAACCG
>CANJAW010000117.1:0-7935 GCA_947472215.1 Chitinophagaceae bacterium | reverse complement strand
TATTGGTAGTAAGAAACTCGTTTTTATTTGTTCCAAAGGAAATTCAACAATTAATTGGTCAACTGCAAATCAATGAGGTGGATTTATTTAAAACTGAGTTGGAATTGATTAATCAATTAGTAAAAAAAGGGAGTTTATTGCAGCTTGATCTTGCTACTGAGCAATTGCAACTGAGCATATTTTATGAAAAGCTTCAGTCTATTGTCGGAGCGATTGATACCACCCTTACGGGGCATGTAGCGTCTTTGCAGCTGCAAGCGGCCAAGAAACTTTCAGAGCTAGAGAAGAAAATGTTGCGAGCGGAAAAGAAAAAATTTGAAGCACAACAAAGACAATTACATAAAATAAAAACACAATTATTTCCCCTTGGCAATCTTCAGGAAAGGATAGATAACCTGCTTCCTTATTACGCAAAATTTGGAAAACAATTTCTACAGGTTGTGTATGAAAATTCCCTTGGGCTTGAACAGCAATTGGTAGTATTGACCGAAGTTTAAATCCTTTTTACTAGCAGAAAATTTTTTATTTATCAAATTCGTTGGTGTATCCCAAGCGTTTTACATTCTTTACACTTTCCATTACGATATCATCTTGGTATTCTTTGTATGCTTCCAACTTTCCAGCGATAGAAGTGTCATGGAGAGCTAGAATTTGGGCTGCCAATATTCCTGCATTTTTAGCACCATTGAGTGCTACGGTTGCTACCGGCACACCATAGGGCATCTGCAAAATAGAGAGCATCGAATCCCATCCATCAATTGAGTTGGAAGATTTTATTGGAACTCCAATAACTGGCAAAATAGTATTGGCAGCTACCATACCCGGTAAATGTGCCGCACCACCGGCTCCTGCGATGATTACTTTTATGCCGCGTTCTTTTGCCGAACTAGCATATTCTCTTAGACGCTCAGGCGTTCGGTGGGCCGAAACGATGGTTAACTCCGGTTCCACTTCAAATTGCCGAAGCATTTCTGCTGCCCCCGTCATAATTTCCAGGTCACTTTCGCTACCCATGATTATCCCTACCAATGGGGCACTGGTATTATTTTTTTTAGCGGTAGAAGTTGGTTGTTCGCTCATGGTCAATGACTATTTTAAATGTTCTTATAATTTTTAATTACCAAGATAAGTAATAAGTACGGCTTTTTTTTAATAATTAAAGGGATGTAAATTATTAGTTTGGTTCGTCAAAAAAAATAAAGAAATGTGTAAAATGAAGTTGCAATGTAACACCCTTTTTTCATTATTTTATTAAATTTCCATTAAGCCGCATTAGGTCAATCTCAGCTAGTTTAGTATTGTATCGGGCATCCAATAATCGGGTGTAGGCATCTTCCAAACTTTTCTGTGTTTCCCTTAATTCTAAATAGGTGGATACGCCCAATCGAAAGCGTTCAAGCGAAATCAATAAGTTTTCCTTTGCGAGTATAATATTATCTTCTTCCAAAGCTAGTGCCTGTTGTTGCATGATATACTCCTTAAATGCAATATTGATGCCGGCATGAATGGCTGCTTCTTTGCTTTGGTAGGCTATTTTTAGGTAATCGATGTCTAAATGAGCTTGTTGAATCTGTCGTTTTATATTGTATCCGTTTAAAATAGGAATGGAGACGCCCAAACCATAATTGAAACCATTGTTTCGGCTAAATAAAGGGGTGAATGGATTTACAACTGCTTTATTGTCCGTTCTGGAATAATTGTATGCAGAGTTAAACGCTACTACTGGATAGCGTTCAGCAGTTCTTTCCTTTAATACCAATTGAGAAATATCAATATTTTTTTTAGCAATAAGAAGTGAGGGGCTGGATTTTCCCAAACCATTTGTCATTTCCTGCAGTAAAATATGGTTGTTGATGGGAATGCTGTCTGATACATCATAGGTACTATTCGATGAAAAATTTATCAGAAGATTTAATTGTTCCTTTAGCTGTGCTATGAGTGCTTGTTGTTTTAAGCGGGCTGACTTTTGTGCATTCAAATCTACTTTTGCCTGCAATAATTCTGGTTTTGCACCGAGTCCCACCCCCAGTTTTTTGTCGGCCAATTTCACTCTTTCTTCATTGATACTCATTTGCTCCTCAATAGCTTTGAGCTGTTGTTTTTGATGTACAATGGTATAGTATTTTGCCAATAAGGCAGCTACGGAGGTCACCATTTGGTTTTTGATTGCCAGCCCCCCTAGTGTTACAAATTCATTTAGTTTTTCTTTGGTGGCAAACATTTTATAGCCATCAAATAAGGTCCAACTGAGTTGAACGGAACCTGCCAAGTTATTAGCACGAACGCCATTGCGCTCTCTTTTGGTGCCGTCTGTAAATTTCTGTAGTTGATCATTGTTGTTGAACAATAGCCCTGAACTGCCATTCAGCTTTGGTAAAAAGGCGGCTTTAGCATAAGATTTATCAAGGGCAAAAGAGGCGGAATCATTGCGCAGCAATTCAATGTCAAAATTATTTTTTAGTAAAGTGGCAATAGCCTCTTCTGCACTCATTATTTTTTGTGCAACTATTTGTTGGGCAGGCACCAAAACCAAACCAATCATTCCTAGTGTTAACCAAATCTTTTTCATTCAACCAATATGTTTTAAACTGATCAACTTGTTTGCTCTAATTCATCCAAGGCACTTTTTTTCTTTTTAGAAGAAAGGAAAGAGTACATCGCAGGGATTACAAACAGGGTAAGCATTAGTGAAAATAAAATTCCTCCTACAATTACAATTCCCAAGGGGATACGGCTGGTAGAGGCATCTCCCAGCGATAAAGCCAAGGGTAATGCACCTAAACTCATGGCAAGACTAGTCATAAGAATTGGCCGGAACCTGGCAACTGATGCTTCCACCACCGCGGGTGTTTTTTTATTTCCCTGCAATTGTTTTTGGTTAGCAAACTCTACAATTAGGATTCCATTTTTTGTAACAAGTCCTATCAGCATGATCATTCCAATTTGAGAGAAAATGTTTAAAGTTTGCCCGAAAATATGCAGTGACAACAATGCGCCTGCAATGGCTAACGGTACTGTTAGCATAATAATCAAGGGGTCGATAAAGCTTTCAAACTGTGCTGCCAGCACCAGAAAAATTAATACCAGTGCAAGAATAAAAGCAAAACTGGTGTTGCTGCCACTTTCAGCGAAATCCCGTGAAGGGCCTGAGAGTGAAGTAGTGAAAGATTCATCCAATATTTTTTTAGAAATCTTTTTCATTTCTTCAATTCCATCACCTACTGTTTTTCCTGCAGAAAGTCCTGCCGAGATGGTGGCAGATTTATATCGGTTGAAATGTAAGATAGAGGGAGGCGAACTTTGCTCTTCAATGGTAATTAAGTTGTCGAGTGAAATTGGCTTCCCCTCTTTATTTTTTACAAAAATATTTTTAATGTCATTAGGGTTATCGCGGTCCTTTCTGGCAACCTGGCCAATTACTTGGTATTGTTTGCCATTTTTAGTAAAATAACCCATTCGGCGGTTGCTGAATGCCAACTGAAGTGATTCTGAAATTTCTTGAATACTTACACCAAGATTACTAGCTTTTAAGCGGTCTATTAGCACACGAAGTTCGGGTTTATTGAATTTTAAATCGGCATCTACTCCCTGAAAAACATCGCTTTTATTAGCTGCTTCAATAAACTTGGGCAATACGTCTTTTATTTTTTCAAAATTTACATTTTGCAATACAAATTGAACAGGCAGTCCACTTCTCTTGTTTACGGATATTGTTTGTTCTTGGCTACAAAAAACTTTCCCCTCCGAAAATTTTGGGGCGTTCCTGTTGATCATATTCACGATATCCTGTTGGGAACGTTTTCTTAATTTAGGTTCAGAAAGTGCTGCTCTGATTGACCCATTGTTTACTCCTGAAGCACCACTGGATCCACTTCCTGGGGATGTATAGCTGATCAGAAATGTTTTTTCAGGAACAGAGTCTTCAATGAATTGAGATACTTTGTCAACATATTTTTCCATATATTCAAATGCAGTACCTTCCGGAGCTGTTACGGAAAGACGAAATTGACTTCTGTCCTCCATGGGAGCCAATTCGGAAGGTATATCGTTTCCGATGTAAAAAATGATACCAAAACAAGCTATAATCAATACCACCGAGAGCCACCTCCATTTCATAAAACCAAGCAATAATTTCCGATATCCGTTTTCCATGCCTTTGAAAAAAGGCTCCGTGAAATTATAAAATCGAGAATGGGAATAAATTTTCCTACTCAGTTTTACATTTAAAACAGGGGTAAGGGTGAGGGAAACAAATGCAGAAATTAAAACAGCTCCTGCAACTACGATTCCAAACTCCCGAAATAATCTGCCTACAAATCCCTGTAAGAATATAATGGGTAGAAATACTATTGCCAGGGTGATGGAAGTGGCGATGACTGCAAAATAAATTTCTTTGGAACCTTCTTTAGCCGCCTGCCATTTACTCATCCCCCCTTCCATTTTTTTAAAAATATTTTCTGTCACCACAATTCCATCATCCACCACCAAACCAGTAGCCAGTACAATCGCCAGTAATGTTAATACATTAATAGTAAAGCCACATAAGTACATAATAAAAAACGCACCGATTAGTGAAACTGGAATATCTATTAAAGGTCGAATGGCAATGATCCAGTCTCTAAAAAAGAGGTAGATGATTAGTATTACCAAAATGATAGAAATAAGGAGTGTTTCCTTTACTTCTGAAATTGATTTTTTGATAAACCTAGTTTGGTCTGTAGAGATCTCTATATTAATGTCGGCAGGAAGTTCCTTTTTGATCTGATTATAGCGTTTAAAGAACTCTTCGGAAATGTTTACATAATTGGAGCCGGGCTGAGGGATAATGGCCAATGAGATCATCGGTACCCCGTTGGACTTAAAAATCGATTCTTCATTTTCAGGACCTAGCACTACCTCGGCAACATCTTTCAGTTTAATGTCGATACCATTGTTGTTTTTTACTATGATGTTTTCAAACTCTGCTTCTGTGTTGATATTGCCAAAAGTTCTAACCGACAATTCTGTTGCATTTCCGGTGATTTTTCCGGAAGGAAGTTCGATATTTTGTTTTTGAATGGCTGTTTGCACATCATTGGAAGTTAATCCATAAGAACTTAGCTTGGGCATATCGAACCAGATGCGCATGGCATATTGTTTTTCGCCCCATATCTGTATTCCACTAACCCCAGGAATGGTTTGCAATCGTTCCAGCAAATAATTATTGGCAAATTCTGTTACCTCCAGTTGATTTTTAGTATTGCTTTGAACCGACATTGCAATAATATAGTCACTACTGGCATCTGACTTGGTTACCACCGGAGGAGCATCAAGATCTGTAGGTAAGGAGCGAACGGCCTGTGATACCTTATCTCTTACATCATTAGCTGACGATTCCAGGTCATTACCTAACTCAAACTCTACATTAATACTACTGCTACCCTGACTACTACTGCTGCTAATATTTTTTACACCGGCAATACCGTTAATGGCTTTTTCGAGTGGTTCGGTAATCTGCGATTCTATAATATCCGCATTAGCACCTGGATAGGAAGTACGTACTGAAATATTAGGAGGGTCAATGGCAGGGAAATCCCGTACACCCAAAAAATTGAATCCAATTACACCAAACAAAATAATAATGATGCTTAGTACAATTGCCATTACTGGCCGGCGCAAACTTAATTCTGATATATTCACGGGGGTAGTGCTGTTTAGTTTTTAATTATTTTATTAATTTTCACTTTGCTGCCAGTTTTTATTGCCAGCAAGCCCGTAATTAAAATAGTGTCACCTTCTGCCAAACCATTGGTTATTTCAACTCTTGTTGCATCTCTAAATCCAGTGGTTACAGATTCCATCATTGCTTTACCGTCCCTAAGTACCATTACTTTTTTTCCCCTTGCCTGAGGAATGATGGCTTGCGTAGGTATCATAATTGCTGCATCATTTGCACCTAGTGGGATTTGTACTTTTACAAATCCACCTGCAATCATTAAGGGATCAATTTTTTCGACCAATGCTTTTACCTGAAGGCTTAGTGTTTCCTCAGCAATCGTATTTTCCGTGGCATAGATTTTCGCCTTAAAAATATGCGGATTATTTTCAATGGTAAATTGAATAGCATTTCCAACTTTCATCTTTGGGCCGTATTTTGCTGGCACGGTAAATTCCACTTTAAGTTGGCTCAACTTTCGCAAGCTGGTAATGATTGTTTGAGGGGAAACGTACGCACCTTTGGTGATAGTGGTCATTCCCATTTTTCCACTGAAGGGCGCTCTTAAAGAAGTTTTTGCAATATCGGTGCGTATAATATTAATATCTGCTTTGATGTTGTTTACTACCAATATATTTAAATCATATTCTTGCTGGCTGACCCCATTTATTTTTAATAATGCGGCAAAGCGATCTGCCGTTTGTTCGGCAGTGGTAAGTTGTACTTGTAATTTTAGTAGTTGTGCTTGCAAATCGGCATCATATATTTTCAATAAAACACTTCCTTGTGTAACATTCGAACCTTCTTTAAAAAATACTTCTGTTACTCTGCCAGCAACTTCAGGGTGTAGTTCCACCTCTTCAGCAGCCAGCAGACTTCCAGCTACTTCAATGTCTTGGGAAAGGGTTTGAGGGGTGACTATATAACCATCTGCCTTCATTAATTTGTTTGCTGGAGACTTTGGGCTGTCTGTTTTTTTTTCAGCACTAGAGCAGCTTATAAAAAATACTGCCAAAAAAAAGCAATAGGTACTGTAATTCAATTTCAACCTCATTTTATTGTTTATTTTAATGTTTAAAAGTAAGGTGAAATGGCTTAGCAGAAAATTATAAATTATGAACGGGCCTTTACCAACAATGTGTATTTTATACGGTTTGCCTGGTGAATGAGTTCCTGTTTTTCTTTACTAAGTATAGTAACATGCCCCATTTTGCGCCCTGGCCTAGTTTCTTTTTTGCCATAAATATGCACAAAAACATTCTCTAGCTGGAGAATCTCCTCCAGTCCTTCGTATACTGCGGGGCCGCTAAATCCTTCAGCACCCACCAGATTTACGATCGCTGCGGGTAATATATGGTCTGTACATCCTAAAGGGTATCCTAACATTACCCTCCACAACATATCAAATTGAGAAGAAAAGTTGGCTTCAATGGTGTGATGGCCGCTATTGTGTACCCTCGGGGCCGTTTCGTTTACAAATACCTGGTCGTCTGTGTCTATAAAAAGTTCTACTGCAAAAATTCCCGCAGTTTTCAATTCCTTCACTACTTTCAGGGCAATGGCCTCTACTTTCCACATTGTTTTTTCTGAAAGGGTGGCAGGGCTAACCTGGTACTCCAATAAATTCAGTTTTTGGTCAAAGACCATATCTACCGCAGGATATACAGCTATTTCACCTTTTTCGTTGACCGCAATCATAACGGCAATCTCTTTTTTGATGGTCACCATTTTTTCCAAAACAGCAGGACCATCAAAGCCTTTTTTTAAATCATCTTTTGTTTGAATGATTTGAACCCCTTTTCCATCGTAGCCACCCTTACCCAGTTTATGTACTGCAGGTAAAAAATATTCTAGTTGATCTAGTTGTTCCCTGGTTTGAGTGATAATAAAATCACTGCTAGGAATTTCGGAGTCTTTGTAAAATTGCTTTTGTAAAATCTTGTCTTTTATTATTCTTAAAGCCGCCGGATTGGGATAAATCTTTACGCCTTCTCCTTGTAGTTTTTCAAGTGCATCCTCATTTACACTTTCTATTTCAATGGTGAGAACATCTAAGCCTTTGCCGAAATTATATACATCATTAAAATTAGTTATATCACCTTTGGTAAAATGGTGGCAAAGATGGGCTGCTGGACATTCATTATCGTTCTCCATCACAAAGGTCTCGACGGGATAATTGGCTGCGGCCTGCAGTAGCATCCTACCCAGTTGTCCTCCGCCCAGTATACCTGCCTTGATTT
>CANJAW010000116.1:0-7940 GCA_947472215.1 Chitinophagaceae bacterium | reverse complement strand
AGACCACCTGCGCTGCACTAGGACAAAATCCTGCAACTGCATTTCCTGTTTGTGGAACTGATACTTTCAAAATGGCATCTGTGCCTATCTGCGGCGATAGACTGGTGCCTGGTCCCTGCACCGCATCCCTAGTCACAGATAAAAATCCATATTGGTATAAATTCACTTGCTTTTCTGCAGGAACTTTAGGATTTTTAATCAAGCCAACCACCATTTCCGATGACTATGACTGGCAACTCTTTGATGTCACCAACCGCAATCCGGCAGATGTTTTTACAGATGCGAGTCTTTTTGTATCCTGTAACTGGTCTGGTGAACCGGGCAATACAGGCGCATCCGCAGCCGGCACAGTAAGTACAGTGTGCGGATCTACTAATACCGGACCTCCACTGCCCCTTTTTAGCACTATGCCGTCCTTAGTTGTAGGGCATAATTACCTTTTACTAATCAGTCATTTCAGCAATTCGCAAAGTGGATATTCACTTTCTTTTGGTGGTGGAAGCGCCAATATTACTGACCCAGTAATTCCCAACTTACTTAAAGCTAGAGCAGCCTGTGATGGTAGCAGTGTGTCAGTAAAACTGAATAAGAAAATGAAATGTAGCAGCCTGGCTGCTAATGGATCTGATTTCAGTATCTCCCCTGCCATTGCTCCCATTGTAAGTGCGGTAGGAGTTGGATGCAGTACAGGATTTGATATGGACTCAGTAGTCCTTATACTTGGAGGAATCGTTCCCCCAGGGAATTACACCATCCGCATTGAAACAGGTACTGATGGAAATAATTTATTGGACAATTGTGATCGCGGATTTCCTGTCGGACAATCACTGCCGGTAACTGTATTTCCTTTAACTCCCACCCCTATGGACAGCCTATCAAAAATTGGTTGTGCTCCTGGATCGTTAGAACTGGTTTTTAAAGACCCTATGTTTTGTAATTCCATCGCAGCGGATGGCAGCGATTTTGTAATCACGGGAACCTATCCTGTATCTATAGCGAGCGCCGCAGGCATTTGCGCAGCAAATGGCCTAACCCAATTTATCAAGGTCAACTTATCGGCACCCATTCAAAAATCGGGCAACTTTCAAATTACACTAAAAAATGGTACAGATGGCAATACGGTTATTAATGAATGTGGCATGCCAACTACTGCGGGAGCGATGCTACCATTTTTTGCAAAAGATACGGTTTCCGCTGACTTCAATTCTTCCATACGACCTGGCTGCTTGACTGATACAATAGTTTATCTGCACAATGCAAATAATGGCGTAAATAGTTGGAAATGGAGTTTTGATAATAATATCTCTAGTATTTTAAAAGGCACTTCTGTAATCTGGACCACCTACGGACAAAAGCGTGCAACCCTTATTGTTACAAATGGGACCTGTAATGACACCTCCTCTACCATCATCACACTAACCAGTAACCAAGTAACTGCAGCCTTTGAATCAACAGCGGTTGTTTGCCCTGGTGATCCTGCCGTTTTCACAGACAAAAGTACGGGACCTGTATCAAGTTGGGAATGGGACTTTGGCAACGGTAACACCAGCTCGCTGAATTCACCGCCAGTTCAATCATACCCCTCTTCTAATTCAATTAAAAATATTCCGGTCCAACTCATTGTGAAAAATATTGCCGGTTGTCCAGATACCATCTCCCACACCATTCAGGTAATGGGCAACTGTTATATCGCTGTCCCAAAAGGATTTTCACCCAACAACGATGGATTAAATGATTTTCTATACCCAACCAATGCCTATAAAGCAAAGGACCTGCTGTTTAGAATTTTTAACCGCTTTGGACAATTAATTTTTGAAACCCAAAACTGGAATAATAAATGGGACGGAACTTATAAGGGCAATCCTCAAGATCCAGGAACATTTGTTTGGGTATTGCAGTATACAAATATTGATACCGGTAAACGCTTTGAGTTGAAAGGGAGTACTGTTTTAATTCGATGATAATTTTAAACGAAAATATTTTTTTAGTATAGCCGCATTTCAAAACTGTAGCATTGAAAAGCTATTGTTTCTTTATTAAATTAATACCTTCAATTTCTCTACTACCGAATCGATTTCTGCCTTGGTATTGTGTTTGCTAAAGCTAAACCGAACTGCAATCCGATTGGGATCATTGTGAATGGCCCGAATAACATGACTTCCTTGATCGGCACCCGAAGTACAAGCACTTCCGCCACTGGCACAGATATTATTGATATCCAAATTAAAAAGCAACATTTCAGATTTTTCAGTTGCTGGAAAACCTACGTTCAAAACAGTATAAAGACTATTTCCCAACACATCTCCATTAAAACTAATTCCAGGAATATTTTTTGTAAGCGCTTCGTACATGTACCATTTTAAAGAACTGATGAATACACGATCGGCTTCTAAGTCCGAAGTAGCAATTTCCAAAGCTTTAGCAAGCCCTACAATTCCAGCGATATTTTCAGTGCCAGCCCGCATATTCCTTTCCTGCCCACCACCGTATATAAATGGCTGGATACGTATATTTTCATTGATGTATAAAATACCCGTCCCCTTTGGACCATGAAATTTATGTGCTGCCCCAGTTATAAAATGTATCGGCGTGTTTCGTAAATCAAGGGGAAAATGCCCTACCGTTTGTACGGTATCACTGTGAAAAATAGCATTGTGTAATTTGCATAAATTTCCCACGGCATGGATATCCAGCATATTGCCAATTTCATTATTAGCATGCATAAGGGTTACCAACGTTTTGACTGAAGAAGCAGCTAGTAATTTTTCAAGATCATCCAGATCGATATGTCCATCGGGCAATAGTTTTACATAACTCACCGTTGCCTTTTCAGCATTTTTTAAATATTGTACTGTATGGGATACAGCATGATGTTCTATTTCAGAAGTAATGATATGCTCACATCCTAAATCCCTCACTGCTGAAAAAATGGCGGTATTGCTGCTTTCTGTTCCGCCACTAGTGAAAAATATTTCTGCAGGATGTGCATTTAAAATTTTGGCCACCGTTTTTCTTGCCTGCTCAATAGCCATCCTTGTTTCGCGGCCATAGGAATATATTGAAGAAGGATTGCCAAATTTTTCTGTCAAAAAAGGCATCATTGCTTCAAGTACTACCGGATCAAGTGAAGTGGTAGCGGCATTATCAAAGTAAATTCTATTCATATTTTCCTTCACCAATTGGATATTTTAGTACTTCTATCATTGATAATTTAGTTGATCTAAAAATAAGCTATTAAAAAACTACCCTGTTTATCCTATAGCGCTGCTTACATTAGTTCACTAATATCTTTCATTAATCTGGTGGCAATATTATCAGCAGTGGTTGAAAAATTACTTTCTGCATAAATTCGGATAATTGGCTCTGTATTACTAGTTCGAAGGTGCACCCAATCCTTATCAAACTCAATTTTCAAACCGTCCTCAATATTGATTGGCTGATTTTTGTATTTAGCTTTTATTTTTTCGAATATCCCTTTTACATCAACCCCATTTTCAAGTTGAATTTTGTTTTTACTGATAAAATAATCCGGAAATGAATTACGCAATTGCTTAGCTGTCTTTTTAGTATTGGCTAGGTGTGTTAAAAATAAAGCGATTCCAATAAGGGCATCTCTTCCATAATGTAAATCCGGAACAATTATTCCTCCATTGCCTTCCCCCCCAATTACAGCATTAACTGCTTTCATTTTATTTACCACATTCACCTCACCCACTGCGCTGGAAAAATATTCTCCCCCATGCTTCTCCGTTACATCTTTTAATGCTCGAGTAGAAGACATATTAGAAACTGTATTTCCTTTGCGGTGGCTAAGTACATAATCTGCTACTGCTACCAAGGTATACTCTTCTCCAAACATAGACCCATCTTCGCATACAAAACAAAGTCGGTCTACATCCGGATCAACGGCTATTCCAAGACTAGCTGTATGTTTCAACACCTCACTACTTAAACCGGTTAAATGCTCAGGTAAGGGTTCTGGATTATGTGCAAATTTACCATTCACTTCTCCGTTTAAAATTTCAATTTCCTTTACCCCTAGTGCCCTTAACAAGGCAGGTACTGCAATTGCGCCCGTACTGTTTATAGCATCTACTACCACTTTAAATTTTGCTTTTTTGATAGCCGCTACATCAACCAGTTCATAATTCACTACGGCTTCAATATGCTTGTCTAAAAAAGAATCATCCAAAGAGCAATTGCCCAATTTGTCAACCGGCGCAAAAATAAAATCCTCTCTTTCTGCAATATCCAAAACTTTTTGGCCATCCTCACTATTGATAAATTCACCCTGTCCATTTAATAATTTCAACGCATTCCACTCTTTTGGGTTATGGCTAGCCGTAAGTATGATGCCGCCACCAGCATTTTCAAATACTACCGCCATTTCTACAGTAGGCGTAGTGCTATAATCCAAATCCACTACCTCCAAACCCAGCGCTTGTAAAGTACTGATTACTAGATTCTTTACCATTGCGCCACTAATCCTTCCATCTCGGCCAACAATTATTTTTTTATTAGCACCCTCCTTTATTAATAAGGTGCCAAATGCTGCAGTAAATTTTACAATATCAAGTGGAGTGAGATTATTGCCAGTTTTGCCCCCTATCGTACCTCTAATACCGGATATACTTTTAATCAATGCCATTCTTCAAGTCAGTTAATGTTGAGCCGCAAAGATAACTAAATGAATAGCGTTAAAAAATTGGTTTTACCGACATTCCCAATATTGAGTTTTTTTAGTAAGAAAACTGCTGTCGGCACTACATTACCGAAGAAAAAAAGGGACATACGGAAATACTGGCTAGGGCATACAAAAGCCGTCGGGATCGAACTCCATCGACGGCTTATGTTAAAAATAGTAGTAATGGTTCTATAAAGATTATACCATTTTAAAAGATTCCAAAAACTTGGTTGTAAAGTTTCCACTTCTGAAATCTTCATTTTTCATCAGTTGTAAATGAAAAGGTATGGTAGTTTTAATACCTTCAATAACATATTCACTCAATGCGCGGTGCATAGTATCAATGGCTTCTTCTCTTGTCTGTGCTACGGTAATTAATTTTCCAATCATACTGTCATAATAAGGGGGAATAACATACCCTGCATATACGTGGCTATCAACACGAACCCCATGTCCACCAGGGGTATGCAAGACCGTTATCTTACCTGGACTTGGTCTGAAATCATTGTAAGGATCCTCCGCATTGATTCTGCACTCAATCGCGTGCATCTGTGGGTAATAATTTTTACCACTCACCTTATGTCCTGCAGCAATTTTAATTTGTTCTTTTATCAAGTCATAACTCACCACTTCCTCGGTAACACAATGTTCTACCTGTATGCGGGTATTCATTTCCATAAAGTAGAAGTTACGGTTTTTATCTACCAAAAACTCAATGGTTCCCACACTCTCATAATTAATTGCACTCGCTGCTTTGATGGCTGCATTCCCCATTTGCTCCCTTAACTCTGGGGTCATAAATGGGGAAGGTGATTCTTCCACCAGTTTTTGGTGACGACGCTGAATAGAGCAATCCCTTTCACTTAAATGACAAACATTGCCAAATTGATCACCTGCGATTTGTATTTCGATATGACGTGGCTCCTCCACAAATTTTTCCATGTAGATCCCATCATTCTTAAACGATGCCGCAGCTTCCGTTTTGGCATTTTCAAATGCTTTTTCAATTTCACTCTCCTGCCATACTACGCGCATTCCCTTGCCTCCACCACCAGCAGTTGCTTTTAATATTACCGGGTACCCCACTACATTTGCTGCAAGGTCTTTGGCCTGCTCCACACTTTCCAATAAACCACCACTACCTGGCACCACCGGCACTCCTGCCTTAATCATCGTCTCTTTTGCAGTAATCTTATCGCCCATCGCATTAATCATATCGGGGGTAGGACCAATAAACTTTACTCCGTGATCGGCACAGATCTGGGCAAATTTTGCATTCTCTGCAAGAAACCCATAGCCAGGGTGAATAGCATCCGCATTGGTTATCTCCGCCGCCGCCATAATATGCAATACATTTAAGTAAGAATCTATACTACTCGGCCTACCAATACATACAGCCTCATCAGCAAACTTTACATGCAGACTATCTTTATCGGCGGTGGAATAAACAGCTACTGTTTTAATGCCCATCTCTTTGCAAGTGCGAATGATACGCAAGGCAATTTCTCCTCGGTTGGCAATTAATATTTTTTTGAACATAATGGCAAATTTGAAAATTTGAAAATGGCCAAATTTAATAATAACATGCTATTAAACTTCTGCCAAATCAAAACATTAAGGAACTTCAAAATTTACGATCGCCAAACTACAAATTGGCAGAATCAACGATAGTAAATGGTTTTCATTATAGACAATGACTGAAAGTCAAATTAACTTGGGTCTACCAAAAACAATGGCTGGTCAAACTCGACCGGGCTGGCATCCTCTACTAAAATTTTCACTATTTTACCCTTTACCTCGCTTTCAATTTCATTAAAAAGCTTCATCGCCTCAATGATACAAACGATTGAACCAGGGCTCACTTCGTCACCTTCATTAACAAATATGGGCTTTCCTGGTCCTGACTGGCGATAAAATGTACCAATCATTGGACTTTTAATGGTGATAAAATGATCAGTTTTGGGAGTCTCCGCAATAGCAGTAGGTGCGGGAGTGGCTGCCGGAGTATTTTGTGGAGTAGTTGGCTGAGGCGAATACATCTGTGCCTGCTGTCCCCCTGCAATGATATGTTGAACAGGATCTTTCTTTTGCTTCACAGTTATTTTGACGCCTTCCTCTTCAATGGTTATTTCTCCGATATTGGTTTTGTTAATGAGCTTTACCAGCTCCTGAATTTGTTTGATATCCATAATAAGACATTAAATGGTTTAGTTGATGACAAACGGGCGGCTAAGGTAGGTAATGATTTATTAATATTCCAAGTTTTTAAAAAGAAATAAATTATGAAAAAAGCCGAAAAAGCCATGAAAATGCCGAAAAAACAGTAAAAAAGGACAAAATTTGCCAAAATAATGCCAAAATAAAAAAAGGGAAAATTTAAATTTTTCCCTTTTTTTGGTATGATTTGGAGGACAAGGAAAGAGTTTATTCGGGTAAGCAACGTTAGTCTATTAACCCCTAAAAATATAAAATCAGCCCCTATTGTAAAAAAACAACCCCATTTATTGGTCGGTTTTACCCACTAGCCGAAGCTTATTCCTTCACCCTTTCTACATATTCCCCTGTTTTGGTATTGACCCTGATATGCTCCCCTTCATTTACAAATAGGGGTACATTAACAGTAGCGCCCGTTTCTACGGTAGCGGGTTTAAGTGTTTTAGTAGCCGTATCACCTCTCATTCCTGGTTCGCTATAGGTTACTAGTAATACAATTTTATCAGGCAATTCAACCCCCATTGGTAAGTCCGTATCACCATTGATCAACACAGACACTTCCTGTCCATCCTTTAAAAATTTAGGCGCATCCACCATGGCTTCAGGAACTGTAATTTGTTCAAATGTTTCAACATCCATAAAACTGTATCCTGTATCGTCTTTATATAAATACTGGTACGCTTTCTTTTCCACCCTCACCGGAAAGATGGTTTCACCACTATTCCAGGTAAGCTCAATAGTACGGCTATTGTCTACCCCTTTTAATTTTGCCCAAACTTTTGCAGCGGCACGAGCTGTCTTATTTTGACCGAATTCTATTACCGTATACAAACTACCATCAACCTTGATGATAAGTCCTGAACGCATGTCTGCTGTAGTTGCCATGTTTATTTAGTTGTTTTGTGATGAGTGTTTGTTATTGGTTAGAGCAAAAAGCCCGTTTCCCAATGAATACTAACCCTATTGAGTCCAATAATTATTGGGGTGCAAAAGTAGGCATACTAATGCTAAATAGGAAATTTGGCTGTCAAAATGCTTTTTT